>DASUPZ010000042.1:0-6256 GCA_036280855.1 Pyrinomonadaceae bacterium
CGAGAGCGTCGCGAAGATCGCTCTCACTCTCGAAATCGGTGAACGGGTCGGTGATCACCGCACCGGACGCGTTATAGAACGACGGGTTGATGATCGCTTCGTCGAATGACGCGCCAAACGAGTTACGGTTGTTGCGAATCAGGCGAACGTTCCCGCCGAATCCGAACGTGTGATTTCCGCGCACCCACGAAACGTCGTCGACAAAGTTGTGCACCGGGGTGGTGCGGCTGAGCGTGCGCGCAAACCCCGCTGGTGAAAAAATGAAACGGAAGTTGACCCGGTTTTCACTCGAATCACCATTCTGCGTGAATGATGCGCGCGTTAAGCCGTAGCTGAAACGGTTTACCAGCGAGTTGCTCGCCGTCCACGTGTGGCCGACGGCGATGCCTTTCGGATGGTTCCAGGTCGTCAACGGCGGCGTGTCCGGAAAGCACTGGACGTTGTCGCCGGCGGCGCTACAGTCAGAACTAAAAAAGGTTGAGCGCGTAACGAGATCGTTTTGATAGTTACCACGCACAAACAGCGTCTGATTGCTGGTCAGGTTGAAATCGAGCCGGCCGATGTAGGTGTTGAGCTCGGTTGGAGTCCTTGCGTTGAAACGAAAACCGCCGGTGTTCAGACCATCGCCGACGGTGGTGTCGTTGACCGGGTAACGTTGTGCAGCGCCTGCGAGCACGGCGAGTGCGGCAGGATTGATGCCTGGACTGAAATCATTGGCTCCGAGATAAGCGGCTTCGATCTCGGCGGGCGTAAGACAGTTGACGCCGGCCGGAGTTCCTGCCGGGCAGCCCGGATCGCTTTCACCGCTCTCGGTGCGATAGCGAACGATGCCCTGGCCCAACGTGGGCAGCGGCACTTCGCGCACTACCGAAGTCGCAGTGGCTTCACGAAATCCTTCGTAAGTGAAAAAGAAGAACGCGCGATCGCGTTTGATTGGACCACCGACCGATCCGCCAAAGATATTTCTCAGCAACTGCGGGCGTTCGACGCCGGCGGCGTTGTTAAAGAAATCGTTTGCGGTAGTGACGGTGTTACGGTGAATTTCAAACAGCGATCCGTGCCAGTCGTTCGACCCGGAACGCGTGACGAGTGAAACTTGCGCGCCGGACGAACGTCCCTGTTCGGCGTTTGCGTTGGTTGTGGTCACGCGAAACTCCTGCAGGGAGTCGCGCGTCACTCTCAGCACGCTCGCGAATGCTTCGTCGGTAATCACGTCGAGACCGTCTTGCTGTTCGTTGACGTCAACACCGTCGAGCGTGATGTTCGACTGGTCAGCACGTCCGCCATTCACGAAACCGCTGCGAGTGACGCCGGGCTGAAGCGATAAGAGGCCGACGACGTTATTCGCGTTCAGCGGTAGTTCGACGATGCGTTTTCTTTCGAATGAATTGCCAATAGTCGCATCGTTGGTGTTGATGGCTGCTTCGGCGGCGGAAGTGACGTCGACTGTTTCTGACACGGCGCCGATTTCAAGTTGGACGTCGCGTACGATCGGCGTGTCGACTAACGCTTCGAGACCGGAAGCGGAAGCGGTTTTAAAGCCGGGCGCTGTTACGTCGAGTCTGTAAGTGCCAGGCGGAATGGCCGTAAAGACGTAAGCTCCATCTGCGTTGGTTTGTTGTGTACGGGTGAAATTCTTAGAGGGGTCTGTCAGCGTCACAGTTGCGCCGCTCACGAGATTGCCCTGCGGATCTTTAACTGTACCCTGGACCGTGGAACTGCCTGACTGGGCGTAGCCGCTCACGGCAAACAGCATTAAAAGAAGCAACGCTACAGAAAGGCTTGCAAATCTGCTTTTGCTCATAGCAACTCCCTAGGTTTTTAGCGTTTTCAAAATGCTAGAGTTAGCATTCGGGGGGAGACAAAAAAGGAAACGTTTTGCACAATGCAGCTAGTGTTCCAGTAAGAAGAGCCCGCAATTAGCTGGGGAATAAGTGGTTTATTCACGGAATGAGTCCAAAAGTTCAGCAACATTGCAGATTTTGAACTGCGAAACTTTGAATTGACGTTTGAAATTTCCGATGGATGATCCTGGTGTCCATCTTGTGGCCAACCTCTCCAACAGTGGCGAGAATCGACTTACCTTGTTGCACCACTGGCAATTAAAAGATCAATGATTTCAGCATGACCCGTCTGTCTTGCCCAACTGAGCGCTGTGTCGCCTAGAAAATCCCCCTTTACATCAGCCCCACTTGCTAACAGCAATCTCACCAGGTCGGTGTGACCATAATAGGACGCAAACATCAACGCCGTCTGGCCTCGTTTCATTCTCTTGTTTATGTCTGCTCCGCGCGCAAGTAATAGTTGCACTGCTTCATACTGACCTGTTTGTGCTGCTGCAATGAGAGGCGTCCGGCAACGGACATTTGGGCATTCGAATCCATCTGTATTAGCACCAACAGCCATCAGTAGCCACATCCAGCTGACATTTCCTTCGAGAGCTGAGTCAACGAATACGGCTTGCCGGTAGTTGCGCAGATTCGGCCAATTGAAGAGTAAAAGGGAGAGCACTATGGCTCCAGTAAAAGTAACGGCCGCAAGCATTCTCCGGCGGGTAAATATTCTCATCCCATTCCGTTAACGCGCTGGAGACGTAAACGAGCCATTATTTTCAAGCAGCGGTAACGATTGGTTGGCGTGAGGTTCGTGCGCGGTTGCGCTACTATCGGGCAGCATGGCAATAAACATCATCGACGTCTTACTTGTGATCTTGATCGTGTTGAGTTTGCTCAACGGTTACCGGCGCGGGTTTGTTCATGGTGTGCTTGATCTTGCGGGCTGGGTGTTGAGCTTGCTCGCGGGCCTGCGGTATCACCAGGCGGTAGCGAGCTGGCTTGGTCCGCGCATCGACTTGTGGTCGGAAGTTTGGGACCAGCCGATTGCTTTTGTGATCATCGCGGTCGTCGTGGGGATCGCTGTCCATGCGATTGGTTACTGGCTGCTGAGACGAATGCCTGAAGACATTCACGAGCGATCACTCAATCAGATCTTCGGGCTGGTGCCGGGTTTCATAAACGGGCTGATCACGGCGGGGATTGTGTCGGCGCTGCTGCTCGCGATCCCGCTGAGCGAAGGTTTAACTGAGCGCACTCGTGAGAGTGCGATCGCGAATCGTCTGACTGTTTATGCAGAAAGTCTCGAGAACCAGCTTCGCCCGGTCTTCGGTGAGGCAATTGCACGAACGCTCAACCTGCTGACGGTCCAACCGGATTCGAATGAACGCGTCAACTTGCCGTTCAAGGTTGCGACCACGCGGCCGCGTCCTGATCTCGAGCAGCAGATGCTCGATCTCGTAAACCAGGAACGACAGGCCGCGGGGCTTCCTCCGTTGGCTCCGGATCCTGAACTTACCGAAGTTGCACGCCGGCATTCGGCGGACATGTTTGCGCGTGGTTACTTCGCGCACGATACGCCTGAGGGACTTACGCCATTCGATCGCATGCGTGCCGCGAACGTTCGCTTTCTGACTGCCGGAGAAAACCTCGCGCTCGCGCCCTCCATCACCGTAGCCCACAATGGGCTAATGAACTCTCCGGGCCATCGTGCAAACATCCTGCGCCCGCAGTTCGGACGCCTCGGCATCGGCGTGATGGACGGCGGCATGCGCGGCTTAATGGTCAGCCAGGAGTTTCGGAATTAAATCGTGATTTTATATCCGTTTGATCCGTGTTACCTGACTTCTTTAGGAACAACATCGAACGTCAACTTCTGCACGCCGCGAATCACCGTGATCGGAATCTGCTCTCCGACGCGTTCGCCGGTGAGTAGCTTGTGCAGATCGTCGATGCCGCGAACCGGCTGACCGTCAAACTCGAACACAACGTCGCCTGCAAGCAGTCCAGCTTCCTTCGCCGCGCTCGCCTCACCGTTCGTTTCAAACGAAAGAATCAGCACGCCACTTTCAACCGGCAACTGAAAATAACGCACGACGCGACGAGGAATCGGCACGTTCTGCCCGGCCACTCCGATGTAACTCCTCGTAATTCTGCCGTCGCGAATCAAACGTCCCGCGACAAACTTCGCCGTATCGATCGACGTTGCAAAGCAGATCCCCTGCGCAGGAAGAATGGTGGCAGTGTTCACGCCGATCACTTCGCCACGAGAGTTGACGAGTGGACCACCGGAGTTTCCCGGGTTCAATGCGGCATCGGTTTGAATGATGCCGTCCATCAACCTGCCTGACTGCGCGCGCAACGAACGACCGAGCGCGCTCACAACGCCTGCCGTCACCGAATACTGGAAGCCATACGGATTGCCGATGGCGATTACGAGTTGACCCACGCGGATCGTTTGCGAATCGCCGAGCTGCGCGGGCACGAGGTTCGGCGCAGTGATGCGAATGACCGCGAGATCCGTATCGGGATCGTCGCCGATCAACTCGGCCTGAAACCTGCGACCGTCCATCAACGCGACGTCGATCTGCGACGCGCCGTGTACGACATGACTGTTCGTCAGAATGAATCCATCGGGTGTGAAAACAAATCCGGAACCACTTCCCGCGACTTCGTTTCTTTCCTGACGTCGGCCGCGGCCGGGTTTCGACACCTGGATATAAACAACCGACGGGCTTACTTTCTCCGCTGCTTCGATTACCGCGCGCGAGTAGGCATCGAACAATACATCGTCGTTGTGCGTCGCCGTCTGTGCCCGCGCGTTTTCTGCAATCACCTCTCCTTCGATATTGATTTCATCTGCAAATGCGTAATTCATCTGTTTCTCCCTTGTTCTTCAACGCGTCTATATAGGTCCTATAAGACCTATAGGACCTATATAGACCTATTCCCGGCCTTAGGCGCCGTGGCACTTCTTAAACTTCTTTCCGGAGCCGCAGTGACATGGGTCGTTGCGGCCAAGTCGCGGGGTCTTGTAACGGACGGTCGGGTTCTTCAGTTCGTCGCCCGTCACGAAACGCCATTCTCCGTCTTCACGTTCAAATAAACTCTTTTCACGGTGGCTATGATCATTGCCGTCCTGCGTGTACTGCGCCTCGAAAGAGACGAAAGTCTTGTTATCGTTTACGGCTTTCGTTTCGAGAATCTCGAGCCCGCGCCACGTTGACGTTTCCGACCACTGCCGGATGAATTCCATATCGATCTCTTTCCGGCTTTTCGAATGCGTCGACGACACGATGAAGTCGATCGCGCCGGTCACAAACGCGGAATACCGCGCTCGCATCAATTGTTCCGCCGTCTCCGGTTCGCGTGTACCTTCGATGATCGGGCCGCAGCAATCGTTGAATGGCGCCCCGGACCCACACGGGCAGGCTTGGTTTTCAGTCATGACTACAGATTTTACGGATATGCGCGAATGAAGCAATCGGTCTCAGAAAGTGAGTTTTCCGAGTGTGCCGTTGTTGCCTGCGCCCCAGCCTGTGGCTTTGCGAGGAACGAAGCTGAATGTGTCGAAGCCGGGACCCTCGATCGGTTTCCACGTTAGACCGTCGTCAGTTGAGTAATCGCCGCCGGCGGGGCCGAGCGCGACGAGTGTTTTTGTACCCGGAACGTAAGCCACGACTGAGCGGAAACCCGAGAGGCCTTTCACGAGGGTCCACGTGATGCCGCCGTCGTTTGTCACTGCCAGGTTATCGACCGCCTCTTTTTCCTTGCGGTAATCGCCACCGGCGATCACGCCGTGTTTCGCATCGCGAAAAGCTATCGAGAAGATTCCGGCTGAAGGAGCTGCGGCAAGCGGCGTGTCAGCTACCTGCCATGTCTTGCCGCGATCGGAAGTGCGCAATACGCGAGCTTTAGCGGCGGCGCCGGTGCCGATCCATGCGTGTGTCTTGCCAAAGACAGCGATGTTGGTGCCGCTCGCGGCGAATGCACCTTCGTTTTCGAGTGCGGGCGGTAAGTTGTCCGGCGGCACCCGCGTCCACGTCTGTCCGCCGTCGTCAGTCGTTAAGATGTAGTGCTTACCATCGACTGAGTCGCCGAAGACGATGCCGTTTCTTGCATCCCAAAATGACATCGCATCGAGGAACACCTTCTGATCGCTGGCTTTGAACTGCATGGTCCAGGTTTTTCCGGCATCAGTGGTTTTGTAGATTCTCGAGGCTGGACCATTACCGATGCTGAGGGCGTAGGCAGTTTGCGGATCTATAGCGTCGATGTCGCGAAAATCGAGCGCGTCTTCTGTAACGCTCAGCTTTTGCCACGTCGCACCACCATCACTCGTGCGCAACACCGTCGAACCTGCCCCACTCGCCCACGCCACACGATCACTCACCGCACTCACGCCACGCAGACGAACATTGACC
>DASUPZ010000043.1:0-13040 GCA_036280855.1 Pyrinomonadaceae bacterium
ACGCAGGTTATGTATCCGGCATGCTCTCCGAAACTGTGAAGGATCAGGATCTCAGTCGCTACATTCTGTGAAGCCATCGCGACCTCATAAAGCTTTGTGGCTTTGTGCCTTCGTGGTTTTAGGTTTTCCCGCTTGCGGGAAGCGTAGGCCTCCCCTTCCTCCAATTGAGCGTGTGCAGCAGCGCACGGAGTTTCTATCCGGCGCGCAACAAGGCAACGAAGTGATCCTGAGCTGGCCGGCGCCGCGACGGAACGCGCCGGACAGCAGCGTGCAAAGCATCAGGCGTATCGACGTTTACAGGCTAGCGGAAAGACCAGGCGCGCCCCTGGCACTCACCGAGGAAGAATTTTCTACCCGCGCTACGCTCGTGGGCTCCGTCACTTACGAACAGATCCAGACGGCCGGCGACACAATCACGTATCGCGACGTACTCGAGCTCGCCGGACAGCCGACGCGACTGCGCTACGCTGTTCGTTACGTAAACGCGGAAGGACAGCGCGCGGCATTCTCAAACTTCCTCAGCATCGAACCCGCGGCCCGTATCGCCCAAGCGCCGTCGCTTTCACCTCCTAAACTCGCGGAAGAGTCGATCACGCTTTCATGGCAGCCGCCGGCTGCAAACATCGATGGTTCTACCCCTGTGAATCTGCTCGGCTACAACGTCTATCGAACTGACGAATCGCAAACAGAGCTCGGCAGCCAGCCGATCAACTCAGCACTGATTTCGGGAACGGAATACGCTGACAAGAGTTTTCAATTCGGTAAGGACTACCGCTACATCGTCCGTTCGGTTTCACTTGGAACGGGCGGTGGGCAGGTCGAGAGTTTGAATTCGAATTCTGTGGCAGCTTCTCCGCGCGACATCTTTCCGCCTGCTGCGCCTGAGCGGCCGAGCATTGCTGCGCCTGAGCCTGCGTCGGCACGGCTCGCGATCTTCTTCGCCGCCAACAAAGAGACAGACATTGCGGGTTACAACATCTATCGCTCGACCGATCCTGATTTGCCGAAACAAAGTTGGACCAGGCTGAACCAGACGTTGTTGACGCGCACTACTTACCAGGATGAGAGAGTTGAACCCGGCAAGACTTACTATTACTACGTGGTGGCTGTGGATAAAGCCGGTAATGTCAGCCCACCGTCGGAAGTCGGATCGGAGAAGGCGCCTTGAAACTTTGCCGCATTTCACATGAGAGCCTGACGGGCGCGCGCTATGCAGTGTTGGATGGCTCGAGAGTCTATCCTCTTCCCGGTGGATACAACTTCGAGCCCGTCGAACACGCGCGGGGAGATTCACTGGAGCTGGGTGAAGTAAAACTGCTTGCGCCGGTCGCGCCGTCGAAGGTTGTTTGTGTCGGGCGAAACTATCGCGAGCACGCGGCTGAGCTTGGCAACAAAATGCCGGATGAGCCGCTGTTGTTCCTGAAAGCGCCGTCGGCTGTGATCGCGCCGGGCGAACAGATTGTGTTGCCGCGTGCGTCGCAACAAGTCGAGCACGAGGGTGAGCTGGGTGTCGTGATCGGACGTACAGCGAGCAAAGTCTCAAGTGATCCTTTAAGTTATGTGTTCGGATATACGTGCGTCAACGACGTAACTGCCCGCGATCTACAGCGCAAGGACGTTCAATTCACGCGGGGCAAGTCGTTTGACACGTTCTGTCCGGTTGGGCCGTGGATTGAGACAGATCTCGATCCTGCTAATGTTTCAGTTGAGACGCGGCTTAATGGTGAAGTAAAACAAAAAGGCAACACCGCCGACATGGCTTTCCCTGTGGCCTTTCTTATAACTTACATCAGTGAGATCATGACACTGTATCCAGGCGATTTGATTGCGACCGGAACGCCCGCGGGCGTTTCGCGCATGAAGCACGGCGATACGGTGGAGGTGGAGGTCGGCGGAATCGGTGTTTTAAGAAACGAACTGTTCGATCCCGCCGGTAAAACTTAATAGGAGTTGTTATGAAATTCTTTCTTGATACTGCGAATCTTAACGAACTACGTGAAGCTGCGACGTTAGGCTTTGCTGACGGAGTGACTACGAACCCGTCGCTGATCGCAAAAGAAGGCGATGTCGACTTCAAGAAGCACATCGCTGCGATCTGCGAAATAGTTCAAGGGCCGGTCTCGGCGGAAGTGACGAGCCAGGACAAAGACGGCATGGTCCGTGAGGGTTTGGAATACTCGAAGATCGCGCCCAACGTCGTGATCAAATGTCCCCTCACGCGCGACGGTCTCAAAGCAACCCGTCAATTGACAGACGAAGGCATCAAGGTGAACGTCACGCTCTGTTTCTCAGCGGCGCAGGCGATCCTGGCGGCGAAAGCCGGAGCAGCATTCATCAGTCCGTTTCTCGGCCGCCTGGATGACATCGGGGAGAACGGACTTGTGTTGCTTCAGGACATCATCGAAATCTATCAGAACTACCCGTGGCAGACGGAAGTTCTCGCCGCAAGTTTGCGTCACCCGATTCACGTGATCGAAGCAGCACGTCTGGGTGCCGACATTGCAACCATACCCTTTAAAGTAATCGATCAACTATTCAATCATCCGTTGACCGACAAGGGGCAAGCGCAGTTTCTGGCAGACTGGGCCAAGAGTGGAAGAAAGTAACTCGGCGATCGTCGTCAGCGTGCGTAAATACGATGGCCACGAACATCGACGCTGGCATGCTCGAGTTGCGAAAAACGACGGATCGCTGCTGGTCCTCGACGCAGTTTTTGAAGAAGAAATACAGCACGATCTGCTCGGAACGATTCCCCTGGGAACGCACAGCACCGAGTACTACTGGCTGGATCGCTGGTACAATGTTTTCCGGTTCAGCGATCCGGACGGGAAGTTGAAATGCTTTTATTGCAACGTCAATGCACCGCCGCAATTTGACGGGCGCGTTCTTAGCTATATCGATCTTGATATTGACGTGCTGGTTGCTCCCAACCTCTCTTACAGAATTCTCGACATAGACGACTTCGAAGAAAACGCAAGACGCTATCCGTACCCCGAAGAGATCCAGGCGAATGCGCGCCGGGCTTTGGCAGAGTTGACCGCGCTCGTCGAATCGAAATCATTTCCGTTTGCTGCGTAGACGATATGGCTTCAAGACAACAACCCAAACAATCGAAATCGAAACTTGATGCGCTGCGCGAACGGAGTGTGCAGGCCGAGCAGGGCGGCGGCACTGCTCGTGTCGAGAAACAGCATGAAGCAGGAAAGATGACCGCGCGTGAGCGAATCGAGTTTCTGCTAGATGAAGGCTCGTTTGAAGAGTTTGACAAGCTCGTGGTCCATCGCTCGAAAGATTTCGGTCTCGACAAACAACTCTATCCGGGCGACGGCGTGGTGACGGGCCACGGTTTGATCGACGGTCGTAACGTTTTTGTTTTTGCCCAGGACTTCACTGTCTTCGGGGGATCGCTGTCTGAAACGCACGCAGAAAAAATTTGTAAGGTAATGGACCTCGCCATGAAGGTCGGCGCTCCGATTGTCGGGTTGAACGATTCGGGCGGTGCACGCATTCAGGAAGGCGTGGTCAGTTTGGGAGGCTACGCCGATATATTTCTGCGCAACACACTCGCGAGCGGTGTCGTGCCTCAGATCAGTTGCATCATGGGACCATGCGCGGGCGGCGCTGTTTACAGTCCTGCGATCACGGACTTCAACATCATGGTCAAAGACACGTCATACATGTTCATCACCGGACCCGACGTGATCAAACCCGTCACGCATGAAGAAGTCACTAAAGAAGAACTCGGCGGAGCGATTACGCACAACAGCGTTTCGGGCGTGGCCCACTTCGCAGCCGACGCAGACGAGCATGCACTGCGAATCGTTCGTGAGTTGTTGTCGTTCCTACCTTCAAATAACCTTGAAGATCCACCGCAAGTGGAAGCCGTCGATCCGATTGATCGTATCGAGCCAAAACTCAACGACATCGTTCCGGAGGCATCGAACCAGCCGTACGATATACGCGACGTTATCAATCACATCGTGGACGATGGTTATTTCTTTGAAGTCCAGCAGATGTTTGCGCCGAACATTTGCGTGGGATTTGCGCGACTGGGTGGACGCGCAGTCGGCGTGGTTGCAAACCAGCCGGCGTTTCTTGCGGGCGTCCTCGATATCGCGGCTTCTGTAAAAGGCGCTCGCTTTGTCCGCTTCTGCGATTGTTTCAATATTCCGCTCGTGACGTTTGAAGACGTGCCGGGTTTCCTGCCCGGCGTTTCGCAGGAACACGGCGGCATCATCACTCAGGGCGCCAAGCTTCTGTATGCGTTCGCGGAAGCCACGGTGCCGAAGATGACGGTCATCACGCGCAAAGCATACGGCGGCGCTTACTGCGTCATGGCTTCGAAACACATTCGCACTGACGTCAACTTCGCCTGGCCCTCGGCAGAAATCGCTGTGATGGGTGCAGAGGGAGCAGTGGGCATTCTTTATCGACGTGAGCTGGGTGAAGCGCAGGATAAAGAGTCAGCACGGAATGCTCGGATCGTGGAGCTGCAGGATAAGTTTGCGAATCCTTACGTAGCGGCTGAACGCGGCTTTGTCGACGAAGTAATCGAACCGGCGCAAACGCGCCCGAAACTCATCCGCGCCCTTTCCCTCCTCGAAAACAAGCGCGACAGCAACCCACCCCGCAAACACGGCAACATCCCGCTTTAGCCGCTGATAACGCGGATTTTAAAATCAGGATTTTATCTGCGTACGCAGTCCGCGTTAATCTGTGGCTACTGGTTCAATGGCGATCAGGCGTGCGGCGGGGTCAAAGGTTAGGCGG
The DNA here is from genome assembly GCA_036280855.1 of Pyrinomonadaceae bacterium. GTDB lineage: Bacteria > Acidobacteriota > Blastocatellia > Pyrinomonadales > Pyrinomonadaceae > PSRF01. The sequence continues at coordinate 4,771 of DASUPZ010000043.1, forward strand.
AATGGAAAGAGGGCGCGGCGGCCCAGGATGATGGGGGTTCCGGGTGCGACTCCCGTTAACACATCTGTTGGCACACCTCGCAACACGAGCGCGCCAATGCTTACTGTTTGTGGCTGAACGCTTCGCGACTGAACACGTCCACCACCGAGATCGTGAATGGTGTTCTCGTCGCGGCGATGGTTAGAGCCGCCTACGACTCGTCCTTCATTCAACGCAAGCCCAAAACCTGAACCGGTATCGAGCAGCGCCAGGCGCCCGTCATCGAGTCGAACGAAAGGCCGGTGACTCCCTGCCTCACGCACCCAGCGGACTACAGTTCCACCCGGCGGTACATCCGACGCTCTCAGTCGCACCGCAGTCGTGTTGAAGACGCGCAGTTCGCGATTTGGAAGATCGACCGAATATCCAAACGGCCTGAACACTTCCGTCGGATCCAGAATCCCGTCAATCGACGCAGGCAAGTTTGTAACGACTGCGGCTTTGAACGAGCCTGAGATCCGGTTCTCGCGAAAGCCGAGTGAAAGCCCCGCGATCTGCGTTTCCTGATTTGAGGAAATAGGTGAAGTGCTAAGGCCTCCGACGAGGGGACGGCTCGACTTAGTCACTCCGAGACGCGCTTCGCCGACAACCCTCGGACTGATTAGCGAAACTCCGGCGCCTGTGTCGATCGCAAACGTGAATGGACCTGCGCCGTTGATCCAGCCGCGCGCCAGCAACCCTCGCTCACGTTCGTCACGAAGACTAATCGGAGCCACGCCGGCTGACCGTGTCGTCTCAGGTCGTCGAACATGTTGATGGGCGATTCCCGTGATAGGAACCGCCCATGCAACTATTGCAACAACACTGAGAGTACTTAGAGCGATAGCAAGTTTAGCTTTGCTCACTACTCCAGACCTCCGAGCCGTTCAGAAGTTCCGGTTAGTAGTTGCGGTCTCGGTTGCGCAGCTTGTATGTCCACAACGCTGAACCACCGGCACCCGCCAGACCACCAATGAGCGCGCCCTTCTTGCCGCCGACCAATGCGCCGATTCCAGCGCCCGCGCCGGCACCCATGGCCACGGTCAACTTATCGCGGTGCTTGCTCCAGAAGCTTCGCTTCTTCGGCTGATAGTCGTAGTAAACGCGCTGTGACGCCGCTCGATTACCTGAGTTGCGATAAACCACGCGAGTTGGAGCGCGTCTGGTTGCAGCCGGAGCTACCGTTTTCTGTTCGACCTGCGTTGCGGCTGCGAAACCATCCGCGAAACCGGTCTTGTATGCGGTCTGCTCACCCGCAGTGTTGAATTCGCCCGGCACTGCTTCATTGGCCGAGACCTGTTCAGTTGCGACGCCCGCAGTCTTCACCGTGTTTGGTGATGCGGTCGTTTCAGCCGTTGCTGACTGAGATTTGTTCATAACCAGTGCGCCGACCGAGCCACCGATCAGGGCGGCGATCAAGGCCACCGGGAGTAATTTGTTAGTCATAATCATCGCTCTGCTTCTCCTTGCTAAAATCCAGTACTTCCCAAGCCTGCTGGGTCTTTTGCAAGCGGTGTTCCTTTGTGGTCAGGTAATGTCGGGTGATTAAGACTGACGCTCAATTGCCCGTAATTCCAGCAATCAGCGTTGTGAAAGGTGGATTGCAACTATTTCACAAGCGAAACCCAATGATCGTGGATGAGGAGTGTACCCGATATGGAAACGCGCTATCCGATATCGGTGTAACCGTTTAAACCACGAAGGCCACAAACTAATTTGTGGCCTTCGTGCTTCGTTTGATTGGAAGAGTGATTAAGCAGCGCGCTGCTGCGCCGGTTTATCTTTGAGCAGTTCGAGAGCTTTCTTCAGTTGAATATCCTCGGTAGCGGGTTTAGGAGCGGGAGCCGCGGGCGCTGGAGCAATCTCTCGCTTTTCATTTCCCTGCTCCGGTTTCGCAACCGGATCGTCGTCATTGCCCGTCAGTTCTTCCGGATCCACAGCCTCGACCACGTCCGCGCTCTTGACTTCAACCGTCGGCGCCACGCCGGTATGCGCGCGATCTTCGCCGAGGAAAGTCTTACCGCTGGCACTTGCCCATTTCACCGTGGTAAGCAGGAGACCGTCGCCGCCTCGCAATGAAAAGAGTTGCTGCTCGGTGCCTGCGCCGAAGCTCTTCTCGCCGACTAACTGGCCACGGTTACGCTCGACCAATGCCGACGCTACGACCTCGGCCGCGCCTGCCGTGCCCGTGTCGATCATTGCTACGACAGGACCCTGGAACAAAGCTACTTTCGGATCGGCAGCAAACGTCTTAAGCGCCTTGCCTTCGCGTCCCACAGTTTGTGCAAGTACGCCATCCTTGATGAAGAGGTTAGCCACTGTCACGGCTTCCGTCAGGGATCCACCGGCAGTGTCGCGTAGATCGAGCACGATCTTCTGAGCGCCCTGCTTCATGAGATCCTGGAGGCGTGCACGTACTTCGTTACTTTCGCCGTCGGCAAAGCTGTTGATTCGCAGAACGCCGACTCGACCGGCTTCCATGCGAGCTTCAGCGGCTGCGGCCCTCGACGAGCCACGCTTCACAGTCACTGTAAGCGGGGTGGTATTCGCACGCAGAACACGCAGTTTCACTTCCGATCCGGCAGGACCGTTGAGCAGTTGTTTTGCGTCGTAAAGTGAAATATCGCGAGTCGCTTTGGTGTCGATGTACTCGATGATGTCGCCTGCTTTGAGCCCGGCCTGATCTGCCGGCGAGCCTTTTATCGGTGCGATCACGTATAGATAAGACATGACCTGCGACAGCTCAGCTCCGATGCCGGTCAGATTATTTTTATTCGCGGCGTTGTATTCTTTTACCTGCTCTGCCGTGAGATAGGTCGAGTAAGGGTCAAGTCCATAGGCGAGACCGCGCAACGCGCCTGCCCGAACCTTCTCCATGTTTGGCTCATCTACGTAATCGTTCTGAATGTGCTGCAGCACACTCTCAAAGATGCGCAACTGTGCATTTGGATCATTTGCAGGCTGTTGCGCGCGAGTGGAAATCCAGCCACCGACAACCGTATAGAGAGTCAGTGTGGCAGACAGCAAAATCAGGATGAACTTGTTACGAAATGACATTTACCTACCTCTTCGATTACGTTAGAGCCCGGACCAACAAAGATCGCGTGTTTGCGAATCGAAACGTATGATACAGGCGGCATTTACGGGGTGCAAGCCAAAGATTCCGAGCTGATTAAGTTCAAAAGTGAAAAGAACCAAAGATGCGATCGGACCTATTCTCGCCCTGGACCTCGGCCAGAAACTGGTCGGTGCGGCGATATCAGACGAGAGACTGGTGACAATCAAACGACTTCCACCGCTTGAACGTTCCAATTGGAAAAAACTGCTTCAGGACGTGCGGGACCTGATCAAACGCTTTGACGCGCAAACGGTAGTGGTTGGTTTGCCGTTACGGCTGGATGGAACGAAGGGCGATGCGGCGCAGGAAGTTCAGCGAGTGGCTGCAAACCTGGCTCGATCCATCGACTTGCCGGTTTATCTACAAGATGAGCGCTTGACTTCGTTCGAGGCGATGGAGAATTTAAAGGAAGAGGGTTTCAAGCCCGAGGAAATCCCGGCACTGGTAGATGGCGAAGCGGCAGCCATGATCCTGCGAGATTTTCTCGACACGAATCAAGATCGGATCCTTATATCAGGACACGGATAAACACGGATGAAGCGGATAATAATTCTGGTAATCCTGGTTGGCGTGATTGCGGTGGCGGGTCTAGGCGCATGGACCTACTCCGACCTGCGGAAGCCAATCGCCCACGCGAAGACCGGACAATACATCGAGATCCCCAAAGGTTCATCTCCATCCACCATCATCAAGAAACTGGTAGCTGAAGGCGTTCTCAAAAACGAATGGCCGTTAAAGCTTTACTTGAAGAGCACGGGGGCCGGCTCGACGCTGAAAGCCGGCGAATACGACTTCCCCTCACCGATATCCCCGCTTGGAGTCTTATCGAAACTTCAGCAGGGCCAGCGACGGCTAAACCGCATGACCATCATCGAAGGGTGGACGCGCTGGGACATTGCTCGGGCGATGATGCAGGTGCCGCAGTTTGGCCTTACAACTGAAGCTCAGGCGCTGGAGTTAATGGATAACGTGAGCCTCGTAAGCGATCTCGATCCGGCCGCGAAGAACCTTGAAGGCTACTTGTTTCCCGACACGTATGAGTTCTCTCCGGAAACAACGGGAGCTGAGGTGGTCGAGATGATGGTTGAGCGGTTTCGTGAGGTGTGGAAGCCGGACTGGACCGAGCGCGCGCGGAGTATGAACTACTCGCCACGTGAGATGGTGACGATCGCTTCTCTGATTGAGACCGAGGCGAAGCTCGAGGATGAACGCGCGCTTGTTGCGTCAGTGATCTATAACCGCCTGCGAAAAGATATCCCGCTCGCAGTTGACTCGAGCATCATTTATGCATCAAAGCTCGAGGGCAAGTGGCGATACGACGGTAAGGTCTATCGCAGCGATATCGAAAGACGCTCGCCTTACAACACAAGGATTTATGCAGGACTTCCGCCTGGTCCCGTCGCTTCACCTGGAGCGAGCTCGTTAGAGGCGGCATTGAATCCGGCGACTTCGGATTACCTGTACTACGTTCGGAATCCCGCGCGTGACGATGGTGCGCATAACTTCTACACAAACGGCGCTGAATTTGAGACAGGAGTTCAGGCGTTGCGCAAATGGGAGCGTGAGCGTGATGCGGAAGAACGGAGAAATCAGTAACACGATTTCAGGATTAAACAAGATTTACAAGAACTTGTATTTGCAGAGGCGTTAAACTATTCTCAGGCTTACGAGTCCCCTTTGAATTTCATCGTGGTGTGAAGCAAGAAGGTGTCGCTATGTTACGCATAATTATTGGTTTGGTGATGTTGGTTGCTTGTTCGGTTCCAGCTTTTGCGCAGGCGGCTAAAGGTGTCGACAAGCAGAACGAACGCGTGAGGGATAGCGGTACGGATCGTACCCCGGCAAATAACGGCTCGAAGACAGATGTAGGCACAGGCCGAGGAATGGACTTCGGTAAGGATCGCACTCCGGAAGCACCGCCGGTGCCTAACCCATATCGCCTGACCGGACGTCGCGATGTGATCATAACCGCCGTGCAGGATCTGATGCGCGATCGAAAGCTGGTCGTCGATGAAAACGCGTCGCGGATCTCGGAAGGCATAATCGTCAGTCAGCCTTTCACGTTCACTAAAGGAGCGGTCATCGCAGAAGCTGATCTGGGCAGGTATGCAGAGGTTCCCACTGCCAATACGAGGGGATGGACGCGCGGCCGGTACACGTTGACAATTGAAATCCAACCGATCGACGGCACTGCTGCAAACGTCTCAGTTAATGCAAAGGTTGAAGGCCGGAGCGACGGCATTACCGGCGCGGAGTGGACCACGTTGCGAAGCACCGGACTTGCAGAGGAACAATTCCTCATAGGTCTGGTCGCAGCAGTCACGGGCGCGGCTCCGCCGGGACGAACCGTAGAGCCGTAAGCTAAAGTTTTACGTTAGACTGGAAATATGATTAACGATCCAATTCATGCGGAACAGGCGATTGCCCGCGAAAACGATTCGAGCAAACGAAAGCTGCTCGCAGTCGTCTGTGCTGTCGCCGTCACCGCAATTCTGCTTGCCGGCTACGGCTATTTCCGCAAGTATCACGCGCAGCGACTCCTTGCGAGTAACACTCCGCCGCCAGTGGCTGAAGATTCCGGTCCGAGAGGGCCGGCATTGGCCCACGTGGTCATCGATGAGCCATCGATTTCAAGAGGCGTAACAACGATCGGCGGCCTCGTAAAAAACGTCTCGAAGCAGCAGTTGACTGGCGTTTCAGTCGTGATCGAACTGCGTCGCCGCAAAGATAGCGGGCTCGAAGAGAGCGTGATTCCAGTTACCCCGGCTCAACTTCAACCCGATCAGGAGGGCTCTTACGCCGTTAAGTTACCGGCGCAGGATTTCGCTTCCATTCGACTCGCAGGCGTAAAGGCAGATCCCCAGTCGACTCTGATTGCTTACAGTTCTTCACAGGGAAAGAAGCGAGCGCCTGAACGGCTCGAGCCAAAGACGATTGTGGTCAAGCGCGCCGGCAAGCCTGGAGAGTTTATCAACACCCCAGACAACCCTGGACGCGTTCCATAGTCTCCCACTAACAGTTTGAAGTTTTTGTTTAGGGGTCGGCGTGCCGATGGTTAAGGTAAAATCTTCGGTTAGAAATCCACCGCACACATACATGAAGTTGTTCTTTATAGTCTTCGCGTGCTTGTTTTGGCCGGGGATCACCTTCGCGCAAACGGCAACTCCCAGGCCTACGCCTCCGCCCCCGCCTCCCCCGCGTCCGATCGACGGAACCGCCCGAGGCTCAGGCCAGGACACAGCCCCGCTGACAACTTTTGAAGAAGAGATGCGGGCAAAGCACGCCATCAAGCTCGCCGAAAAAGAGCACAAGGAAAACCTCGATCGCGCCCGTGAGATTGCCCAGATCGGTAAAGAACTCCAGGAAAATCTCAAGGGGAAGACAACTCTTGATCGAAACTCACTCAAGAAGATCGAGCGTTTGGAGAAGCTGACAAAGAAGATCCGCGGTGAAGCTGGTGGCGAGGAAGAAGAAGTGGATGTCATCGATCGCCCCGCAGATATCTCCGCAGCGGCAGTGAAAATTGCCGATGCATGTGAAGCACTGTCGAAGAACGTTCAAAACACTCCCCGGCAAGTTGTATCAGCGTCTGTAATTGGCGAAGCTAACGTTTTACTTGAGCTGATAAAGATGCTTCGTGCTTTCGATCCAAGACGACCGTAACGATGCAAAACCTCCGCGCCCTGCCCGGCACATTTCTCTTGATGCTCGCCGTCGTTTGTCTAAGCGCGAGTGTGATACAGGCTCAGGATGATGACGATGTAGTTCGCGTAAATACCGAGCTCGTAGTTCTCAACGTCACCGTCACCGACAAAACCGGACAATACGTTAAAGGTCTAAAAAAATCCGACTTCAAGATCTACGAAGACGGCGTTGAAGTGCAGCCCAGCGCGATCGCGAGTTTCGCACTTCAGGAAGCGCCTTACGCTGCTGTCGTTCTGCTCGACAGTTCGGGAAGCATGGAAGCACGGTTCTCACTGGCAAGATCCGCCGCGATCAGGTTTCTCGACGGGCTGCGGGCGGAAGACGTCGCCGCAGTTTATCGATTCGATTCGAAGGTTCAGCGGGTGCAGGAGTTTTCAGGTGGAAGAGATCTGGCGCCGACGGCATACGCGATTCGTGCGAGGGGTATGACGACGCTCAACGATGCGATCGTTGAAGCTGCGAAGACGCTTGAAGATCGACCCGAACAGCGGAAAGCGATCGTGGTCTTGTCAGACGGCATGGACACATTCAGTAAAGCGTCGAGCGACAAGGCAGTGCAGAGTGCACTCGCGGTGGGCGCAAGTATTTTCGCAGTCGATATGGCCAGCCTGGAGATTCCGGGATCGGCGCGGCAGCAGAGTGCGGGTCAGTTGAGAAGTTTTGCAGAGAAAACCGGCGGGCGATTTATATCAACACCGGGTGGACCAGAACTGAGAGACGCGTTCACCGGTATCGCAAACGAGCTTGGCCAGCAGTACACGATCGCTTATCGACCCACAAACACCAAACGGGATGGGAAGTGGCGGACGCTTGAAGTGAAAGTTCAACGTGAAGAAGTGACCGTCCGCACACGCAAGGGCTACAAGATTTCTTGATTCTGAATCGTGTTAATCTTGAAAATCCTGTAATCCTGTCAAAAGCTGCACAAGATTTCATGATTCACAAGATTTACATGATTCTCTAATCAACGGCTTGTCTTTGTTAACGATTTTTCTTTGTGACGTTCGAACGCGAGTTGAATCAGAATCTCCAACAACTTCGGAAACGGCAATCCTGATGCTGCCCACATCTTCGGATAACCCGATACCTCAGTCAGTCCGGGCATCGTATTCAACTCATTGATCACCAGGTCGCCGCCGTTACGCGGCAGGAAGAAGTCGACGCGCGCGAGCCCTGCTCCATCAATCGACTGAAACGCCTGAATCGCCATCCGCTGAATCTTCGTCGTCATCGATTTCGGCACAGGCGCGGGAACGACAAAACTCACGTTACCTGTGTTTGCATACTTCTCCGTGTAATCGAGAAATCTCGCCGCCTCGTCATAGACCACATACTCTCCAGGTAAGCTGGCTTTGGGCTCATCATTCCCCAGCACGGCACATTCGATCTCACGCGCGATCAGTTCTTCTTCAACAATGATCTTGCGATC
>DASUPZ010000044.1:0-11900 GCA_036280855.1 Pyrinomonadaceae bacterium
TGCTTCGCCTGGCCCGTGTTTTTGACATGACGCACCAGCGTGGAGCCAGCTTTCATGTGCTTGTGATTGGAGACGAAACGAGCGCAGTCGGCCTCGCGGTCGATCGAATAATCGGGCAGCGAGAGATCGTAGTGCGCGCGCTGAAAGATCCGCTCGCGCAATCAAAAGGTATCGCGGGCGCTACCGAACTTGGCGACCAGCGCGTTGTGCTCATTTTGGACATCACCGCGTTGCGGCAGTTGGCGGTGACGTCAAGACATTAGCCGCGGATTTCACGGGTAAACGCAGATGGAACCATTCATACTCTTTGAGCTGTCAGGGACGACGTACGGTGTCCGTAGTCGTTTTGTGCAACAGATCGACATGATCGACGACGTTGCCTCTGTTCCGAACGCGCATCCGGCGGTCGAAGGAGTGGTTCTTGTTCGCGGGCAGGTGATTCCCGCGCTGAATTTACGCACCCGTTTTGGGTTTGAAAGAATCGAACGCGATCTGCGTTCCCGACTGGTTGTTATCAACACCGGAACAAGAGTCGTCGGGCTCATCGTCGATACCGCGCGCGAGTTTCTCAAGATTCCGGACGGCTCGATCGAGCCGCCACCGGAAGCGCTTACCGGATTGAGTGGTCGCTATCTTGAAGGCGTCGCCGCGATCGGCGAACGTCTGATTCTGATTCTGGATTTGGACGCCGTGATCGACCTCGATTACGAAGTCGAAGCAGTGACACTTGAACATACCTGATTGGGGAGACAAGAACATGGCTCAGGTACTAGAGAGCTCAGGCAACAATCTTCAGAGAGAGATTGGATTGGTCCGGCAACAAGCTGAGCAGGTTGCGGAATCGGCCACTCAGATCACGGTAAGGGCCAACGAAGTAGCTGAAGGCGCGGAAGTACAGCTACGCCTGCTCGAAAGAACGGTCGCTACCGCCGATGAGATGACGGCGTCAATGGGCGAGACCACGACCCAACTCGAGTCGATTGCTACTTCAACTGAAGAACTCGCGTCGTCAGTAAACGAGAGTGCCGCATCGATCGAAGAGGTCACCAAGAATGCGGAGTCTCTTTCCACCTCCATCGCGCAGATCTCGGCCGCGGTCGAGGAGAACGCGCGTTCTGTTGAGGCTGTCAGCGGCGCCACCCAAAACATGGCCACGTCTGCTGAAGAAGTTACCGGCGCGATGACGGAGATTGCCGGTTCCATCAGATCCGTAAGCGCCGACACGGAGGCGCTCACAGCGTCGGTGAATGAAACTGCGGCCAGTATGGAAGAGATGGCAGCGTCGATCTCGAGTCTTTCCGGAAATGCCGACGACCTCACCGTCGCAGCGGAGCAGACGAGTTCGGCGATCAACGAAATGGCCGCGTCGATCGAAGAGGTTGCGGCGATGACTGAGGGCCTCTCGGCGTCAGTTGAAGAAGTGTCGACCTCGGTAGAACAGATGGCGCGCTCGGTGCAGGGAGTGGCGCAGAATGCCGAACGCATTAACGAAGCTGCGACCAGCGCAGCAAGCAGTGCTACTCAAATGGACCGTTCGTTACATTCGGTGGTTGCGTTGACCAGGCGAGCCGAGGAAGCGACGGACCAGTTAACCCGGCAAGCCGAAGAAGGCGGAACTGCCGCGCAGAAGTCGATGCAGGGACTGCTGCGCGTGCGTACGGCGATGGAGCAATCAGCGGGCGTGATTCGCGAGATGGGAAAACGTTCCGAAGAGATTGGCGGGATCGTGAATACGATCAACATCATTGCCGAACGCACAAATATGCTTTCGCTGAACGCATCGATCGAGGCTGCTCGTGCCGGCGATGCCGGTCGAGGGTTTGCAGTCGTTGCGGAAGAGATCAGAAATCTTGCCGATCGATCTGCCCAGGCGACGTCCGATATCGCCGCGATCATCAGGTCGCTTCAGGAAGTGGTCAGAGAAGCGGTGACTAGTGCAAGCGATGGAATGCGCATTGCCGAAGAAAGCGGCCAGCTCGCAGAAGAAGGCGCGGCAGGGCTCAGAAAAATACTGTCGGGCATCAACGAAACAACCCAGCTCGTCGGACAAATTGCACATGCGACCGAGGAACAGCTCACGGCAGGTCAACACGTCGTTGCCGCAATTGACACTACGGCCACGCAAACCAAACAGGTTTCGAATGCGGTGGTAGAGCAGGCTCAAGCTGCACAGCAGATCGTGAAAGCTTCCGGCGAGATGCGGAAGACAGCAAAGGAAGTCAGCAAGGCAGTAAACGAGCAGGGCCGTGCTGCAAGGGAGATCATCAAGGCCGCGCAGAGCACCAGTGGCGCGGCGAAGCAGGTGCGCAAAGCTTCGAACGAACAGACCGCGGCTGTAAAACAGGTTTCACAAGCCGTTGAATCGATGCGCAAAGGAGCCGCGTCAACTTCGCGTGCACTGAATGAACAGGCAGTTGCCGGCGACCAGGTTTCGAGGGAAGCGGTCCACCTCGCGCGGCAAGTTGGCGAGATCAGCAAAGCAATGTCTGAACAGTCAACCGCTGCGTCGGAGATTACGACAGCGACGCAGAATATGCGTGTGCAATCCGATCAGGTGACGAAAGCCATGCGTGAACAGGCGCGAACGTCGCACGAAATGAGCATCGCCGTCGCGAGTGTTTCCAAAGAAGCGCTGCGGATTACAAACGCCAATCGCAACCTCCTCGATGCTGCCGGCAGAATTCGTGACGGGGTGATTGAGCTGCGGCAGATCACGAAACGGACTGCAGATGGTGTGAAAGAAACGTTGACCAGTACGTCCGGTTTGGCCGATCGCGCCCGGCAACTTGGTGAGATCATGGATGGCATTGTCGGCAGCAACGGCGCTCCGCAGCCTAAACGCAGGCGTTCGAAAAAACCGGCCGCAAATGGAAACGAATGACGCAGATCGGCGTTTTCACAACAGACGTTAATCTCGTGGTCCAGGTATGGGACGCCACTCTCGCGCAGCTCACGGGCATTAGTGAGGAGTCTGCGGTGGGCCAGCCCCTGACCACACTGCTGCCCGATCTCGAGCAGCGTGGGTTATTTAAACGTTTCCAGCGATCGCTTAACGACGGCGTCGTGGAACTGCTGGCGCCGGCTTTTCATCACTACCTGATTCCCTGCGCTCCGGTTAATCCCGCAAAACATTTCGACAAAATGCAGCAGCACGTCACGATTGCACCGCTGCGTGAGGACGAAGCGATTGCCGGACTCATCGTCACCGTCGAGGACGTCACGGACCGGCTCGAACATGAGCGTGAACTCGCGACGCATTTGGCCGCGGAAGATGAAACGACGCGTCTGAGTGCGGCTGAAACTATCAGCGATGACGAGTCTTACGATGCAGCCTCCTTGCTCGGTGCGTTGAGTGATGAGAGTTGGAGAGTTCGTCGCGCGGCGATCAAGGGAGTGTCGCAGCGTGCTGCACCTGAAGCGATCTCGGCGCTCTTAAGTTCGATGGTTGAGAATCATCATAATCCTTCGCTGCTGAACAGTGCGCTTCAGGTGTTGGCATCTACGGACGTCGACACCTTTTCGCCCCTGCTCGAATTGCTGAATGGACCAGATGCGGGCTTGCGGATGCAGGCCGCACTGGCTTTAGGTGATCAGCAGGATTCTCGTGCAGCCGGAGCATTGATTGCTGCGTTGAAGGATGAAGATAGCAACGTGCGGTATCACGCGATCGAAGCTTTGGGCAAGCTCAAGGCAGTAGACGCCGTTGATGAGCTTGCTGAGATTGCTCAATCAAGAGACTTCTTCCTTGCCTTTGCAGCGTTGGACGCTCTTACAAAGATTGGCGATGCGTCGGTCGTGCCAGGAATCGTGCCGCTTTTGGAAGACGAACTCCTGCGTGAGCCGGCCGTCAACCTGCTGGGCCAACTGGGTGATGACAGTGTTGTACCTCCTTTGACGGCACTCCTCAATACACCTAATGCCGCTACGAACTCGATCGCGAATGCGCTCGCTACTCTCCACGATCGTTATGAGGAGCAGCACGGGGAAGGTAGTTATATCGCAGATCTCACCAGCCGTGAGATCTCGCGGACGGGCGTTCAGAACCTGCTCGATGAACTGGACACGAACGGTACAGAAAACATCCGTTCGATCGCGTTGGTGCTTGGCTGGGTTAAAGGAGGCGGGGTCGCCCGTGCGCTCACGCGACTGATGGGACGCGTGGATCTGCGGCACGAAATCATAGACGCCCTCGTGCGGCATGGGTCGTCGACTATGGATCTGTTGATGGCGCAGTTGACGGCGGAAGACCTGGAGGTGAGACGGTCAGCGGCAGTTGCACTCGGACGCATTGGCGACTCAAACGCGACGCCGGCACTGGTAGACGTGTTGAGTGACGAATCGCTCGCCATCGATGCGGCAAATGCCCTTGGGCAAATCGGTGATCCCCGCGCGGTCGACGGACTGCTGAATTTGATCGGCAGCGAAGACGCATCCATCAGGCAGGCGGCAGTCAGCGCGCTCAATTCGCTCGCTATGCCGCCTAGTTCGAAACGTATCATTCCGCTTCTACATGACCCAGATCCGAACGTTCGAGAATCGGCGGTCAAGATAGCTGGATACTTCGGATACCCCGAGGCGGCCGGTGCTTTAGTGGACTTGAGCCGGGATTCGAACGAGAGAGTCAGGTGGGCGGCGATCGAGCACCTGCCGTATGTCGAAGACGAAAGAGCTTTCGACGTTCTCGCCCGTGCAATTAAAGACGAAACCCCGACTGTCCGGGCTGCGGCGGCTCGTGCGCTGGGTAATATGGATGCACCTGGCGTGGTGCAGCAATTAATAGAAGGACTCGATGATGAAGATATTTGGGTCCGCTATTTCAGCGCCCGGGCTCTCGGTAGACGCCGCTCAGAGGAGAGCGTTGAGGCTCTTGAGAGGGTCATCGAAAAAGAAAAGTTCAATCATGTGCGGATTGCGGCCCTTGATTCGCTGGGACTGATAGGAGGCGCTCGTCTGTCCGCAATCGTTGCTGAGTTGGTTAACGATGATGATCCGGACGTAGCGCGCGCCGCGCAAGTTGCGCTGGAGAAGAGTGCACAACCTGAGCTTGGCTCTTAGAGTATTTAGCCACAAAGGTACAAAGGCAAAATTAGAAGAACCTAATTGCGCTTTTGGTGCTTCTTTGCGGCATATAGCCTTTGAGGCAAGCTTCGCAGGCTGAGAAAAGTCGTAATTTCGAACCTATGGTGTCTCGTTCACAGAATCTCGTACTGCCGGAAGGTACGAGCACTCTGATTCGAAACTTAATCCACGAACGTACTGGAATGTTCTTTGACAACGGCAAGAGTGATCTGTTGATCGACAAACTCTCGCCGCTCGTTATCGAACGAGGTTTCGGCTCATATCTCGACTATTACTACTTGCTAAAGTACGACGCCTCTGCGCTCGTCGAGTGGCGAAACGTCGTGAACGCACTCTCCGTCCAGGAGACGTACTTCTGGCGTGAGATGGATCAGGTACGGGTCCTCGTAGACAAACTGGTGCCGCAGTGGTTCGCCGGCAACGCCGGATCGACATTGCGAATCTGGAGCGCAGCCTGCGCCACTGGCGAGGAACCGTTGACGATTGCCATGGCACTGAACGAAGCCGGCTGGTTCCAACGCGCGCAAATCGAGATTTTGGCCAGCGATGCGAGCACCAAAGCTATCGATCGCGCCATGCAGGGTTTTTATAAGGAGCGCGCTTTTCGCAACTTGCCCCAACATCTGCGCGAACGCTATTTCCAGCAGGAAGGCGCCGGCTGGCGTGTGAGAAGCGATTTACATTCGCGAATCAAGTGGGGACTTGCAAACTTAATCGACGAGAGCCAGATCGCGCCGATGGCTGCCTCCGACTTTATTTTCTGTCGTAATGTTTTTATCTACTTTTCGGAAACCGCCATCAGTCGTGCAGTCCGTTCCTTTGCAAAGTTTATCCGCCGTCCCGGGTATCTGTTTGTCGGCGCGGCGGAATCGTTGATAAGGATGACGACTGATTTTACTTTACTTGAAATTGACGACGCGTTCGTATACGTGAAACGTGAGCGGACAATCTAACAACGGAGCATCGATGGATCGAGTATTACGAGTAGTGGTAGTCGACGATTCTGCCTACGTGCGGAAGGTGGTTCGAGAGATCCTCTCTCGCAGTCCTTTCGTCGAAGTAGTGGGGACGGCGCGAGACGGACGGGAAGCACTCGATCTCGTAGAAGAGCTCAATCCGGATGTGGTGACGTGTGATCTGATCATGCCCGAGCTCGACGGCGTCGGATTCGTCCGCGAACAGATGCAGCGCCGGCCAGTGCCGATCATCATCATGAGCGTTGCCAAAGAGACGGCGGAAGCTGCTCTGACGGCCCTCGATGCAGGCGCAATCGATTTTGTACAAAAGCCGACGGCACTTGCGAGTGAAAAGATCTTTGAAGTAAGCGGGGAGTTGATCGAGAAGGTCAAAGCAGCCGGCAACATTGCCCTCAGCAAAATTTCGGCTGCCCCTCCACCGCAGAGTGCACCGGTAATCGAGCCCACGGCGACGGTTCCCGGCAATCACTCTGTAGACCTGGTGGTGATTGGTATCTCGACTGGAGGACCACAGGCGCTGAAACGCTTGATACCGCAGTTGCCGGCGGATTTTCCTGTTCCGGTTGTGATGGTGATGCACATGCCGGTCGGTTATACCGAGATGTATGCCGCGAAATTGAACGAAATATCCAACCTCGAAGTGCGAGAGGCAGCGGAGGGCGACGAAGTTAAAACGGGTCGCGTCTTTCTTGCGCCCGCAGGTCGTCACCTCTCTTTGAAACGGCAATTAAGCGGGAAAGTTGTCACACACCTCGATGCGAAGCCGTTTAATACGCTGCACCGCCCGGCAGTCGACGTGCTCTTTCAATCCGCGGCTGAAGTGTTTGGGAGTCGTGTGTTGGGTGTAGTGATGACGGGAATGGGATCGGATGGAAAGCAGGGGGCGGCCTGGATTAAAGCGAATGGAGGAGTTGTCTTCACGGAAGCAGAGAGCAGTTGTGTGGTGTATGGAATGCCGTCCGTGGTGGTAGAAGCCGGATTGAGTGATAAGAGTGTACCTCTGGACCGAATGGCTCGCGCCATCAGAGAGGTTGTATGAACCCGAAGATTCTGATTGTCGATGATTCAGCGCTGTCCCGGAGGACGTTGCGCCGAATCGTCGAATCGGCGGGTTATGAGGTGGTGGAAGCAGATGACGGAATGGCTGCATTGGAAATCTTCTTCCTCGAAAAGCCACGTCTGGTGTTGCTCGATCTGGTTATGAAAGGTATGTACGGACTTGATGTGCTCCTGAAATTGCGTGAGATGGATCCGCAAGTGCGCGTCGTCGTCGCCAGCGCTGATATTCAAAGCTCGACGCGCCAGATGGCCGATGAAGCGGGTGCTCTCGGTTTTATCAATAAACCGTTTGTGTCCGAACAAGTGATCGCGGCTATCGAGTCAGCGCTCGCAGAGGGAGCTACGAGTGAAACTAACTGAGCGACAGAGCGACGCACTTTCCGAACTTATCAACATCGCGTTCGCGCGTACGGGCGCTGCTCTGTCGGAACTGACGGGCCATCGCGTGGTACTCAACCCACCCGAGGTTGCTGTTTACCGGAGTCAGGAGTTGCGCCCGGCCCTCGCGAAATTTGTTCCTGGAGACGTTGCCTCGATTCATCAGGTTTTTGCCGGACCAGTAGCGGGTGATGCGCTGTTGTTACTGAATTACGAGGGCGCCGTACATCTCACCGACCTGCTCACTGATGGGCATAAGCCTTCTGTTTATCTCGACGAATCAGCGCGAGAAGTGTTAACGGAAGTCGGCAACATTCTGTTGAATGCATGTCTGGGAATGTTTGGGAATCTGCTCAACGTGCACGTCACGTTCTCAGTGCCGCGACTTCACCTGGAAACTCTCGATGAGTTAATCTGTTCTATAACAGAAGGCAAAACCGACCTGCATTACGCGCTCGTGATTTACACGGCTTTTCAAATCCGCGACAGTTCAGTCACGGGATTTCTGGTGATTGTGTTGAGTGTCGCCTCCCTGGATCGTTTGATTCAGGAAGTTGATGCGTGGGAGGCACAACAGGGCAGATGACCCGACCGATGATGACAGAACGAATGGACGCGACTTCAAAGGAGACTTTGCTGAATGCTGCGGTCTTGTACTGGATGCACGACCTGGCGGCCCAGGGGATTATTACGACTGATAATGAACTGAACGTCGTCGAGTGGAACCACTGGATGGAAGCGCACACAGGAAAACGTGCAAACGAAGTAATCGGTAAGAATCTGCTCGAGCTGTTTCCGGAACTGGCGGAGCGACGGCTCGATCGACATTACAAATGGGCGCTTGAAGGTCAGGTGAGAGTGTTGTCGCAAGCGCTGCACGGCTATTTGCTGGCGATGACCGCCGTCTCCGCTGAACACGGCTATCCTCAGATGCAACAAGCGGTCAGGATTTCCCCACTGAGTCACGAAGATCGAGTGGTAGGAACCCTCACGATTATCGAAGACGTAACTGAACGTGTAGCGCGTGAAACGGAGTTGCAGGCCCAGATCGAGGCTCGTTCGCGGCTGTTATCGAGTGAAAAGTTAGCGCGTAATGAAGCCGAACGCGCAAACCGGTTGAAGGACGAGTTTCTCGCGACGGTGTCGCACGAGTTGCGCAATCCCTTGAATGCGATTCTGGGTTGGTCCCACATGCTGCGTCTTGGAAAACTTACCCCTGCGAATGCAGAACGCGCTGTGGAAACTATCTATCGAAACGCTAAATCGCAGGCCCAGTTAGTCGCCGACCTTCTCGATGTGTCGCGCATCATTTCCGGGAAGCTCCGGCTCGACGTGCGAGCAGTTGATTTGCTTTACATAGTCAACGCGGCGATAGATTCGATCCGGCCGGCGGCTGACGCTAAAAGCATTCGAGTCCAAACGATGTTGGATCCCGCGGCTGCTCCGATATCAGGCGACGCCGATCGTCTGCAACAGGTTGTTTGGAACCTGCTGACGAATGCGGTCAAGTTCACTCCGAAGGGCGGTCGCATACAAGTCAAGCTTCAGCGCGTCGACTCTCACGTCGAGATAGTTGTGCGTGATTCAGGTGTAGGGATCAGCAAAGAGTTTCTTCCTCACGTTTTTGATCGTTTCCGGCAGGCAGACGCCAGCAGCACGCGAATACACGGCGGCCTCGGTTTGGGTCTTTCGATTGTTCATCAACTCGTCGACCTGCATGGTGGCGCTGTGACTGTGCATAGCGAAGGAGAAGGGAAGGGGGCGACGTTTACCGTCACACTGCCGTTTGTTGCGGTTGCTGGTGATCAAAAAGAAGCTGAGGCTGTTCACCCGGCGCAGAGTGATGAGATTCTTTCGTTTGACGGTTTGCCTTCACTTCAGGGGCTTAGGATTCTTGTAGTTGATGATGAGCCTGACACGCGTGAGTTGATCGAGGAAGTGCTGAAGGAGTGTGGCGCTGAAGTTATAACCAGTCCTTCCGCTGCCGAAGCTTTGGCCGCACTCGAAAAAAATAAACCCGACGTTCTGGTCAGCGACCTGGGAATGCCGGATGAAGATGGCTACTCGTTGATCTCAAAGGTTCGCGCACTGCCGCCGGAGCGCGGTGGGAATATTCCGGCGGCGGCGCTCACTGCGTATGCGAGGTCAGAGGATCGAATGCGTGTGCTGCGTTCAGGATTCCAGTTTCACCTTCCGAAGCCGGTGGATTCCGCGGAGCTGGTGACGGTCATCGCAAGCCTCGCCGGCCGCGCTTATAAAACGTGATCACGGCTTTACTTTCACAACCACCTTATTACTTGTCACACCACGCACTTTGATACTCACGCTTACCTCGGCGCTGTTGGCGATCTCATCCGGCAACTTCACGATCACCTGTTTGAGCCAGTTGAAGTTTGGCACTGGACCAAAGTGTTCGACGGTGAGTGGAAATACAGTGCCGGTTGAATTCTCGGCCTGAGCGGTGATGACTGACAAAGGCTCACCTGCGACCATCTCTGCATTTACCGCAAATATTGAAAGACGTGTGCGCTGGTCAGTGCTGAAATTGTGAGTGTTGAGGACGCCGAAAGGCTCGCTCTTCAATGTAACAGAATCCAAAGCGAGGGAGCGCAGGGAGCTTTCCTGTGTCAGCAGGACGGGCGGCGGTGTGATTATCACCACCTGCGGAATCGCTGTCCCGGTGAACGATATTGTCTCATCCCCGCTTAACGTGCCGGTGGTGGCGAATATCGTTAGCAGCGGATTGAAAATAAAGCCTGACTTGGATGGAAGAATGCTTAGTCTGTGACTGACACCGCCCGCGTAAGTCAAAACGTAATTGCCGCTTTGATCGGTGAAGGCGATCTGCGTTCCTGCAACATCGCTTACAAGGATTACCATTACGCCGGCCATGATAGTGCCGGTTGTGTCTTTCACGGTCCCTGAAATCGTAAACGTAGTGGACGTTTGCGCTAACGCGCGCTGGTCGTTAATACAAGCGACCACGATTAACGCAGTCAGCAAGCAAACAAACCGGGGGAATCTTCTGTTCACTTTTTATCTCGGAGCGCAAATCAATTTCCGCGTTTATCCGTGTCTTAAGATCTGTGTAATCCGCGGCTTACTTTTTCGTGGTCTTGCGTTCGCCAAGTGCATAGATAACATTCTCGGCGCGCACGATCAACATTCCTTGGGAGATCGCGGGCGTGGCCATCACCGGTTGGCCCATCGTATTCCGCGACAACAACTCATACGTTCGCCCCGCTTTCACGACAAAAACATCACCATCTTCACTCGACAGGTACAGCTTCCCATCAGCCGCAACCGGTGACGCACTAAACGAGCTCGGGAGCCTCTGCTGATAAATGAGTTCGCCCGTCTTCGCGTCGTATGAGCTTAATACGCCG
Organism: Pyrinomonadaceae bacterium; assembly: GCA_036280855.1. Lineage (GTDB taxonomy): Bacteria > Acidobacteriota > Blastocatellia > Pyrinomonadales > Pyrinomonadaceae > PSRF01. Next base: position 10,880 of record DASUPZ010000044.1, read on the forward strand.
TTGTCGGCAAGCGCGTAAAACTGATCGCCGTAGATGATCGGCGTCGGCGTGTAAGGACTGCCTTTGCTGTTTCTCCACGCGATAAACGCGTTCTTCTCTTCGCCTGCCTTGAGGGAGATGTCGCCAACGGCACCGGGACGAAACGCGTACATCACGCGCCCAGCAGGATAGCCGCCGGTGATGTAAATCAAATCGTGTGCGATCAGCGGCGCCTGCATCTTCACTTGCGTGTCGTTATCTGCAAAGCGCCAGAGTTCCTTGCCGGTCAGCGGATCGTAGCCGCGAATGTATCGCCCGCCGTTCACGATCAGCTCCACGCGATTCTTGCCCTGGTAAATTGTTGGGGTGGTCCATGACGTGATCTCATTGCGTTCGACACGCCACACCTGCTTGCCGTCTTTCAGGTTGTAAGCAGCGATGAACGATTGCTTGTGACCATCCGCCTGCACGATCACGAGATCGCGATAGATGACAGGACTACTCGAGTGTCCCCACGATGATTCTTTATCGTCCCACAGTCCGGGGTTCAGCACGCCGAGATCCTGCTTCCATAGCAACTTGCCCTTCGTGTCGTAACAAGCGAGACCTTCAGAACCAAAAAGCGCCACAACGTAACGACCGTCAGTGACTGGCGTGGAGTTAGCCTGCGTTGCTTTGACGTGACGCTTTGCGCGCGGCATGCCTTCATAGGCCTTGTTGGACCAGATAATCTTTCCATCGCGTTTGTCGAGGGCGTAGATCATCCAGGTGTGCCTGGCGTCGTCGTTTGCCAGGCCGATACCTCGATCTTTCGCGACGAAAGTCGGCTTCGATTCGCTGATGGCCGTGATCAGATAGATGTGGTTTCCCCAGACAATCGGACTCGCATGCGAAAGACCGGGAATTGGCGTTTTCCAGACCACGTTCTGCGACTTTTCCACATCCCAGGTGGTCGGCGGGTTTGTACCTTCAGCAACGCCCGACGCATTTGGCCCACGAAACGATGGCCAGTTTTGCGCGTTGATTGTTATCGATGAAAGAA
>DASUPZ010000045.1:0-7523 GCA_036280855.1 Pyrinomonadaceae bacterium
GATCAGTTTTGATGGCGACCGTTTTCGCGGCAGGGTTCGGCGCAATGCGATCGTTGTTGAAATTTGCTGTAGTGCTATTCATCGCAAACTCCGCGGGATATTTTCTCGGCGCGGCAATCTGGGCCTATGCCGGAGGCGAGACTGGAATGTTGCTCTGGGGTGTCGTGTACGGCTTATTTCTCGGCGCCGGCCTCGGCGCAGTGATCCATCTTGCACAATCGAGTTAATCCTGATCATCCTGTCAACGATTGCGACGGCCGCCCAGTTGCGCAGACAATTTCAGCGCCGTCGTCTGCACGATCTTTCCAAGCGACGGCATGTAATCATCGCTGACCTGGCTGACTGTCCCGCTGACACCAATTGCCGCCACAACCTCGCCGTTCGCCGCAAAGACCGGCGCGGCTACACAACGCACACCAACCGCATGCTCTTCGTCGTCAATCGCATACCCTCGTCGCCGAATCACCTCGAGTTCCTCCAGCAAATGCGGCAGCGTCACAATTGTTCGTGCTGACACCTGAGTGATCGGGTGCAGCGCGGCAATCTCCTGCACTTCCTCGCGAGTCATCTGGCAGATCAGCGCCTTGCCCACTGCCGTAGCCTGCGGCGCAACACGCCTGCCGCTCCAGATATCCATCTTGATGAAACCCGGGGACTCGATCCGCTCGATGTAAACAGCGTCCCCGTGGTCCAGGATCGCGAGATGAGAGCCCAGGCGTGTGACCTCAACGATCTGGCGCAACAACGGCATCGCGAGTTCACGCAACGCCATGCCCTGCACCGCCTGCCCGCCGAGACTCAGTACGCGGATGCCGAGAGTGTGTTGACCCGTTTCGACGTCGCGACGCACGTAACCACGGCCCACGAGTGTGCGCAGCAGGTAGCTGGTCGAACTCTTCGGAACGCGCGCCGCACGACTGATTTCCGACGTGCTCAGCCCATGATTGCGACCGGCAAGCAGCTCCAGGATCGATAGCGCACGTTCGACCGAAGTGACTTGTTCGCGATTCTGTTTAACTTTGGTTGATTTAGTGTTCACCATGCTGAACTGGGAATTATTTACTGGAAACTGCTAAACATCAGCTGTTTTCAAAGAATAGGGCGGACAGGTTAGTGGGGTTGTGTTGCGAGAACACTACAACGTGTTCACGATTCTGATTTAGCTATTGCGCGGCCCGGGGACTGCATGGTAAACATCTGTCCCCTTATTTCCCTCCACGCCCCCTTACGCTCGAAGAGGTTGTTCACAATGCGGAACGCTCCTGATTTAAGCGCCAGACGCTTCAACACGGCGCCCACTGAATTCTTTCCTGAGAAAGAACTTCCACCGGGGTTCATGGGGTTTCTTCGTCCGCTTCACAACGAATTGACTCCGCGACAACAAACGTTTATTCGCAAACGTGCCGAAGTCCTGGCCCTCGCTCACCGGGGCGAGATGCCAAACTACCTGCCGCCCTCGGCAGCGACCACCGAACGCTGGACGATCGAGCTTCCCGAGTGGTGCGCAGACCAGCGTAATCAAATGACCGGACCGGCCGACGATGCCGAACTGGTTGTAAAAATGCTGAACTCCGGCGCGCCCGGCGTGATGCTGGACCTCGAAGATTCGATGGCGAATTTCTGGTCCAACCTGCTTGCCGGCATCGACAACATCCTCGCCGCCTTAAAAGGCGAGCTCAATTACTTCGACGCAAAACGAAACACCAACGTCGGCATCAAGGAAAGTAAGACCGTCGTCTTCATCCGCCCGCGAGGTTTACACATCAGCCAGGCGGGAATACTCTCCGACGAACTGATCTCAGCCTCACTGTTTGACGTGGCGATGGTTGCTTATCAAACGAATCCTAAAGCTCTCAAGCATCCGCTCACGTTCTACATCCCAAAGTCTGAATCAGCCGAAGAGGCTTTGTGGTGGCGCGATCTGTTCCAGGCAATTGAACAGGCGAAAGGTTGGCCGCGCGGTTACATCAAGTGTATGGCGCTCGTTGAATCACACCCGATCGCTTACCAGATGGAAGAGTTTATTTACAACCTCCGCGATCACATCGTCGGCTTGAATCTCGGACGCTGGGATTACATGGCGAGCCTGATTCACTTCACGTTTGAACAGCCGGACTGGATCCTTCCCGATCGAAACACGATCCCGCACAACGTTCCTTTCTTCCAGCGCCTGCGCGAGCTGCTGGCAGAGACGTGTCACAAACACGGCATACTCGCAATTGGCGGCATGACCGCGCTCTTTCCGAGTCGCACCGATCATGAGCTGAATGAACGCGCGCTCCGCGTGCTTGCTGAAGACAAAAAGAACGAGGCCAACTGCTTGATGGACGGAGCATGGACCGGACATCCCGATCAAAACAGTATCGCCGTTGATCAGTTTCCTTTTCCGAACCAACTTAACGCACGAAAAACCGACGCGCCGCAGCAACCCGATCTTCGTCCATCGCCGAAAGGTGTTGGCTCCGTCAGCACCAACGGAACACGCGCGGCGATCCGCACGATCATTCGTTATCGCAACGGAGTATTGAACGGCAAAGGCGCCAGCCTGCTCGACGGCTACATGGAAGACCTCGCGACCGACCGCATCTATCGTCTGATGATTGCACAGCGTATGCGCCATCGCGATCGCCTCGACAGCCTGCAGGAGGAGCACACACCGGAATCGATCAGCAGGATGTTTGATGAAGAGCTCGCCCGGATCTTGAGTGAACTCCCCCCGGAAGCCGGCGAACTGATGATCGACAAGTATCGGACGGCGCGCAGCGTCAGTGAGGCGCTGATTCGCAATGGAGAGTTTGATCCAATTTGATTTTGACCAATTTGCAGGGGGGATACTCATGAAAACTTCTGATCACCACGCACTCGAAAACACCTGGGCCACAGACGATCGCTGGCACGGAATCAAACGCGGTTACGACGCGGAAACAGTTCTCAAGCTTCGCGGCTCGCTCGAGATCAAGTACACACTCGCCGAGCGAGGAGCAAAGCGTCTATGGAAACTCCTGCACACAGATCCTTACGTTCCGGCGCTCGGAGCCATGACCGGCTGCCAGGCCGTGCAACAGGTGCAGGCCGGATTGAAGGCGATCTACTTGAGCGGTTGGCAAGTGGCGGCGGATGCAAACCTCGCGGGCCAGATGTATCCGGATCAGAGTTTGTATCCGGCGAACAGTGTTCCCGACGTAGTGCGGAAGATCAACCAGGCGTTCCAGCGCGCCGATCAGATCGATCACGCGGAAGGGCGAAACGGCATCGACTGGTTTGCACCGATCGTGGCTGACGCAGAAGCGGGTTTCGGCGGTTGCCTGAATGCCTATGAGTTGATGAAGTCGATGATCGAGGCGGGCGCGGCGGCAGTCCATTTCGAGGATCAACTTGCTTCAGCGAAGAAGTGCGGGCACATGGGCGGGAAAGTTCTCGTACCCACGCAGGAGTTTATTCAAAAACTGATCGCGGCACGACTGGCTGCTGACGTGATGGGCGTGCCGACGCTTCTTGTCGCGCGAACTGATGCTAACGGCGCCGGCTTAATCACGAGCGACATTGACGAACGCGATCACGAGTTCTTTACGGGAACGAGAACGCCCGAAGGGTTTTTCACAGTGAAAGCGGGATTGGACCAGGCAATCGCGCGCGGGTTGGCTTATGCGCCGTATGCGGACATCGTCTGGTGCGAGACTTCAGAACCGAATCTTGACGAAGCCAAACGTTTTGCTCGTGCTATTCACTCCGAATTTCCGGGCAAGTTGCTCGCGTACAACTGCTCACCTTCGTTCAACTGGAAGAAGAAGCTCGACGACCGCACGATCGCGAAGTTCCAGAAAGAGCTTGGATTGATGGGCTACAAGTTTCAGTTCATCACGCTCGCGGGATTTCACGCGCTGAACCTGTCGATGTTTGAACTCGCGAAGGAGTATCGCAATTCGGGAATGAGCGCGTATGCGCGACTTCAGTCGATTGAGTTTGAACGCGCGGCCGACAGCGATTATCGGGCGGTGAAGCACCAGTCGTTTGTAGGCACCGGATATTTTGACACGATCGCACAGGCAATCGCCGGCGGTACGTCATCTACGACGGCGTTGGCTGGATCGACCGAGCAGGAACAATTCGTTGTAAACGTTGCGTAAGGCCAGCCGCGGATAACACGGATTTTAAATCCGGATTTAAATCGGATTTTTTATCCGTGTCATCCGCGGCTAATTTTACTGGTGGCGTAGGACGACGATGGGATCGACACGCATCGCACGCTGCGCCGGAAGCAAACAAGCGAGCAGCGCGACCACGCCCAGCAACAACACGATCGCCACAAACGTCAGCGGATCTGTCGGCGTGACGCCAAACAGCATGCTCTCCATAAAGCGCGTCAGCCCAAACGACGCCAACACTCCAATCACAGCTCCGACACTAACCAGCACCAGCCCACGGCCCATGATCAGTTTCAGAATCGCCCGCGGTTGTGCGCCGAGCGCCATCCGAATTCCGATCTCGCGTGTGTGCTGGGCCACCGTGTAGCTCATCACGCCGTAAACTCCAATCACCGCCAGCAGGAGCGAAACTCCGGCAAAGACAGTCAACAACGTCGTATTGAGATTCTTGTCGCGTACCGTGTTTTCGATCACGACATTCATCGTCTGCACTGCATAGATCGGTTGACCCGGATCCACTGCCTGCACTTCTTTCCGCACCGCGGCTGCGACACTGTTACTGTCGAGAGTTGAACGCACAAGCAGACGCATGTTCCAACGCATGTCAGGCCAGACAGTCGCCTGTGTGTAAGGCGCATACATTTCCGGAGCCGGCTTGCGCAATAGACCATAGTTCTTCACATCGCCGACGACGCCGATCACTGTCGACTTACGATCATCACCCAAACGTTTTCCGATCGGATCTTCGCCTGGCCAGATCTGTTTGGCCATCGCGTCGTTGATTACGACGACGGACTGAACGTCATCGCGTTCCGCCTTGCTGAAAACACGACCTCGGAGCAGAGGTATGTTTGCTGTTTGAAAATAATCTTCATTGACTGCGCGAAACTCGACGAGCGGCGATTCATTCGGCGGATAAGTTTTTCCTTCGACCGAAATGTTGCCGTTGTAACCCTGCTCTTCGATCGGCAGATGTGAAGTCATCCCGACCGACTCGACGCCAGGAACAGTCTTGAGTCGCTCGAGCAATTGCTGGTGAAATCGAACGGCAGCTTCCGCATCTTTGTACTTGTCTCGCGGCAACGAGAGTTTTGCCGTCAGAAGATTCTGTGGCTTCAATCCCGGTTCAATGTCGCGAATACGAAGTATGCTGCGCACCATCAGGCCTGCGCCGATCAGCAAAACCACCGCGGCCGCGACTTCAACAACCACGAGAACCGGTCGCAGCCACGCGCCGATCGCGCCCGCCGACGTCGTGTTGCCGCCTTCTTTCAGTGTCTCCTGCACGTCGGTTTTTCCCGCCTGAAGTGACGGGATCAGTCCAAAGACGATGCTGGTCAGGATCGACACCACTAACGTGAACAGTAGAACACGCGAGTCGATCCGGATCTCCTGCGATCGCGGCAGAAACGGAAACGCAAGCTTGCCGAGCATGTTCATGGTCAACCATGCGAGCCCGATGCCCATGGCGCCGCCGATCAGAGAGAGCAGTAGACCTTCCGTCAGGAACTGTTGAATCAATCTTCTACGTCCAGCTCCGAGTGCAATACGAATACCAATTTCGCGACGGCGAACGGTCGCGCGAGCAAGCAACAAGTTTGCGACGTTCGTGCAGGCAATCAACAGCACAAAGCTCACGGCGACCATCATCATCAGAAGCGGCGATCGCACGTTTGCGACCCACAGCTCCTCGATTTGCATCAGGCGGATGCCGCGTCCGCTCTTGTACTGTTGCTCCAGGCGTTCGGCGATGGTGTTCATCTGCTCGCGAGCTTGCGCTAGTGTCACGCCTGATTTGAGACGGCCGATCACGAGATACTTGTGTGTGTCGCGACTGACGCGATCTTTCTCGGGAAACACGAGCGGCGACCACATCTGGATCGTGCGATACAGCGCCGAGAGTTCGCGCGGCATGACGCCGACGACCGTGTATTGTTGGCCGTTGAGCGGGATCGTCCGGTTGATGACGTTGGGATCTGCGGCGAAGTTACGCCGCCACAGCTCATCGCTTATTACAACTACGCGTTCGTTACCCGCAACGTCTTCACCCGGCAGAAACGCGCGCCCCAGAACCGGTTTTACTCCGAGCACGTCGAAATAGTTTGCGCCGACGTTTATGCCCGGTATGCGTTGCGGAGTGTCGCCGCCTTCCAGATTGAAGCTCGTGAACAAGTAAGGAGAGATGTGTGCGAAGACGGTGTTCTGGCTTTTCCAGTCTTCGAGTGTCGGCACTGACACCGAACCGAAGCCCTGTTTGAACGTTTCGGAAAGATCGACGAGCTGTTCCGATTCGGGAAACGGGAGGGGCCGGAGCAGGACCGCGTTGACAGCTGAGAAGATCGCGGTGTTTGCGCCGATGCCGAGTGCGAGCGTGAGCGCGGCGATCACTGTAAACCCTGGACGCTTTGCCATCATACGGATCGCGTAGCGCAGATCCTGGATGAAATTCCGCATGTGTGGTTCCTCCGGAAAGCAGCGTTTTAAGAATAGGTCTTATAGGTCCTATAGGACTTATCGGTCCTATTTCACTTTCATCACCACGAACGTCAAATCGTCGTAGAGCGACATGCCTGCACACCATTCCTTGACGCGTCGCACCACAACGTCGCGTATCTGATCCGCCGAGAGCGAAGCGATCGATTCCAACGTGGCCATGATCCTGCTGTCGCCAAACTCCTCGCCTTCGACGTTCAATGCTTCGCTCAAACCATCCGTGTAAAGAAACAACAGGTCGTTTGGCTTCATCTGCACTGTTTCCTGCTCGTAAGCTGCATGCTCAAACGCACCTGCAACCAGCCCGCCCTCGGTCAGTTGCCGGAAGCCCGAATTGGAGTCAGCCTGAAGGTAGAGTGGCGGATTGTGGCCGGCGTTCACGTACGTGAGGCGCTGTGTCGCATGTTCAAAAGTTGCATAGAAGAAAGTGACGTAGTGTTCGCCATTGGTCGTATTGAACAGCAGGCGATTGAGCTTGCCGACAATCGACGACAACTCATGACTAACTGGACCACCAGAGCCGTTCCTCGCAGTCAAACTTCGCAACGTCGCCTGCACGGTAGACATAAGAAGCGCTGCAGGCATTCCTTTGCCGGCCACGTCGGCGATGGCGACGCCAAGCTGGCGGTCGTCGAAGCTGATGAAGTCGTAATAGTCTCCACCGACGCCGCGCGCGGGCTCGCAAAAACCGGCAATCTCCATCGACGTTGCCTTTGGAGCGCATGATGGGAGCAGGCGTTGTTGCACTTCCGCGGCGAGTGCGAGCTCGCGACGGATTCGTTCCTGCGCGACCATGCGTTCGGTCAAACGCGCGTTGTCGATAATCAGCGCGAGTTGAGCCGCAATCGACATCAGCAGCTCACGATCGGACGCGGAGTAAGCAAA
>DASUPZ010000046.1:0-5933 GCA_036280855.1 Pyrinomonadaceae bacterium
TTCGCCCTCGGCGCGTGTGCGAACCGGAAAGAGATTTTGTTGCGAACGACCCACCATCTTCGCGATGAGTTCGTCGTCAGTGACACTCGAGATCTCGCCGGTGGCCACGCTCCGGCCATCTCTGAGAACTGTAAATCGATCCGCGATCTGTCGAACCTCTTCCAGAAAGTGACTTATATAAATGACGGAGATCCCTTCAGATCTCAGCTTTCGGATCAGTTTGAAAAGATGGGCCACGTCTTCACGCTGCAGACTGCTCGTGGGCTCATCCATCAAAATGATGCGTGCTCGTGCAGCGAGCGCGCGCGAGATTTCGACGATCTGCCGCGCCGCGACTGAAAGGTCGCCCACGCGTTTTTCCGGCCGGATGTCTGCGTGATGAAACGTCTTGAGCACCTCGCTGGTGCGCGTGAAAAGCCGTTCGCGATCGAGCCAGCCAAAGTGTGCCGGCTCGATGCCCATGAGCACGTTCTCTGCGACGCTGAGATGCGGGCAGAGAGAAAGTTCCTGGTGAATCAATGCGATGCCGTGTGTGCGTGCGTCGAGTGGATCCGAAGGCGAATAAGCTTTGCCTTGAATCTCCATCGTGCCGCGGTCGGGCCGCAGCGAGCCGGCGATCACATTCATCAATGTGCTCTTGCCCGCGCCGTTCTCGCCGATGAGTGCATGCACTTCGCCTTCGCGGAGTTCCAGATTGACGCCGTCGAGCGCGAGGGTCGGTCCGAACGACCTGGAAATGTCTCTCAAAACGAGGGCCGGCATCATAGATCCACAGATTACACAAATTACGCCGAATTGCCGATTACGCTGCTAACTCAGATCCGTGATTATCGTTCTTTTGATCCGGGTAATCTGCGGTTAGAATGCCGCGCATGACGATTTCATTCGCGGATCGCGTAAAGATCCCTGACGACGTCCTGATTTCAAATCTCCAGGAAGAGTCGGTAATCCTGAATCTCGACAGTGAACGTTATTACGGTCTCGACTCGATCGGCACGCGAATGCTGTCTGTCCTCACCACGTCGGATTCGATCGAAAGCGCTTATGAAACGCTTGTGCAGGAATATGAAGTCGATCGCGAAGTATTCAAAAACGACCTGCTGGAACTCGTAGACAATCTCATCGCACAAGGATTACTGATTCGTGATCACTCGTGAAATTCGTGGTCTCCGCGTTACGGCCGCTGCGCGCCACGATGCGATCGCAGAGGCTTATGAAACGTGGGGTGAAGACTGCGTTGATCACCTGAACGGGGATTTTGCTTTTGGGATTTGGGACAGTCGCCGGCGAAAGCTCTTCTGCGCGCGCGATCACTTTGGCGTGAAACCGTTCTTCTACGCGCAGGTTTCGGGCGACTTTATCTTCAGCGATTCGCTTAATGAGTTGCGCGAGCATCCGGAAGTTTCTGACGAGTTGAATGAGACTGCGATTGGCGACTATCTGCTCTTCGGGGTGAACCAGGATCTATCGAGTACGACGTTTCGTGATATTCACCGGTTGCCGCCTGCACATTGCCTCACTTTCGCGAATGGTTCGATTGCGGTTCGTCGTTACTGGACGCCGTCGGTCTCGGAGGAGGTTCGTTTTCGTGATGCGCGATCGTATGTTGAACGTTTTTTGGAGCTTTTGACTGAGGCAGTTAGGGATCGGGTGGGGACAGATCGCGTCAGCGTGTTGATGAGTGGGGGACTGGATTCGACGAGCGTGGCGGCGATTGCGTGCGATCTGATCGGTGCTGATCAGGTGCGGGCGTGTACGGTGGCTTACGAGAAGTTGATTGCTGATGAAGAGGGGCATTATTCGAAGGTTGCGCGTGATCATCTTGGAATACAGGGAACACGGATAAACGCGGATGGATACGGATTGTTTGAGGGGGATCTTCAGCAGCCGGAGCCGTTTCTGATTTCGCTGCTGGGAGGGCAGTTTAAGGATTCGCTGCGAGCGTGTGCGGATGGTGGTCGAGTGGCGCTGACGGGCTGGGATGGTGATGCGTTGATGAATGATCCCGTGCCACGTCTGAGAAGCAGGATCAAGAGAATTTTGCGTCCGAAGCAAATTGATAGTTCGTTACCGGAGTGGATCGCTGAGTCGTTTGCACAACGAACCAATTTGCATGAACGGTGGCAAGCCAGTTTCCGTCACGAACCAATCCGAACAAAATCCGCGAGGATCCGTGTACTGAATTCGAAAATGTGGCCCGCGATTTTCGAGGGTTACGACGCGAGCGTAACTAAACTCGACCTCCAGGTGCGTCACCCTTTTATGGATCTGCGGCTCGTCAAGTTTTTGTTAGCGATACCGCGCACGCCGTGGTGCGTCAACAAACATATTCTGCGTGAGGCGATGAAGAATCGCCTTCCAGCCGAAGTAATCAATCGTCCAAAAACTGCGCTTGCCGGCGATCCTGCTCTTCAACTGGTGCGCCGCGCTAGTGTAAGATGGCTCGACAGTTTTGAGGTCAGTCCGCAGCTCGAGCGTTTTGTTAATCTGGATCGCCGGCGACTCCTGGCGGATGAACAGACTTCCGATGGCCTCTGGGCCAGTCTCCGTGTTTACGCGTTGAACCATTGGCTTACGAACTCCCAGCCAATCGCTCGACGAACGCCGGACAATCTGATTAACAACGATCGCGCTTACGAGACCTCAATCGCCTAGACTGCCTGACAGGAGATTTGCATGGAGCCTAAACCGGCCACCGAGGTTGAGAACAAAGAGCCGCAAGTTAAAAAGCCGTATCACAAACCTGAAGTAATTATTTACGGAAATATTCGCGAGATCACCAGAAACGCCGGCCCGAAAGGTGACCTTGACGGCGGCGGCGGCGCCGCGGCCGGACCCAAGACGGGAGTCTAACTAAACGAACAGCAGTTTTGAGTTCATCGCTCAGAGTTCAACGTTCAGAGTTCAAGCTTTAGCTTGTCTGGGGGAAGCAACCTAAAGGTTGAACTCTGAACGGTTGAGTTCCGAACGTCAGTTACTCGCATTCATGCCTTATCGCTGCTCGATCTACGGCCTCGGAGTCGTTTCCAATAAAGCGATTCCGGGCGTTCCAGTTTCACCAATAACAGCCACGGACGTTCGTATCTCATTCGGCTCGCTGCCCGCATGGCTTCGCGATACCGGCGCCGCTCAGATCGAAACCTCTTACGTCGCAGACTACAAAGACGAATGTGGCAATCCGATGTTGAGCGTCTTTCGGATGCTCGATGGTGAGTACTACCGGTTCAGTTATGCGGATCGAACTGAGTTTATTCTCGATCACAGTGCGACTGAGATCTGGGCCGACTGGCCCGAACCACTTACACTCGAAGATGCCGCGACGTACCTGCTTGGTCCAATCATGGGTTTCGTGATGTTGCTGCGCGGCGTGGTCTGTTTACACGCGAGCGCGGTCGCGATTGGTGACGTGGCGATCGCAGTGTTGGGACCGGCAGGCTCCGGCAAGTCGACTACAGCCGCGGCGTTTTCGGAGCGAGGTCACCGCATTCTCGCTGAAGATGTAGTGACACTCGACGATCACGGCGATCAGTTTCTCGTGAGGCCGGCGTATCCGTGTATTCGTTTGTGGCCGTCGTCCGTGAAGGCGCTTTACGGATCGGAAACACATCTTCCCAAACTCACTCCAAACTGGGAGAAATGCTATCTCGATCTGACCGAGCGTCCTGAACAGTTTCAACGCAAACCACTGCCGCTCGCAGCGATTTATCAACTCGCCGATCGCACCGACGACGCGACGGCGCCGTTTGTCAAACCGCTCGATCGCGCCGAGGGATTGATATCGCTCGTCGCGAATAGTTACGCAACGAAGTTGATGGATAAACAGATGCGTGCGCGAGAGTTTGACCTGCTGGCGCGCGTCTTGAACAACGTTCCGTTACGACGCGTTACGCCGCACACCGATCCCGCGCGGATTCCCGAACTGTGCGACAGCATTCTCAACGACTTTCATCAACGATCTGCGGCGCATGTATAGCCTTCATTTTTACGGCCGGATGATCGCCGGTGGACCACGCATGGATGCGTACGCAGCCGCGCTTCGACACACGATCAACCCGGACTCGGTCGTGATGGACGTAGGGTGCGGTCCAGGCGTGTTTGCCCTGCTCGCGTGCAAGCTGGGCGCGCGACGAGTTTATGCAGTTGAGCCCGAGAGCGTGATCTCGATCGCGCGCGAAGCTGCTGCTGCAAACGGCTACGCTGACAGGATTGAATTCTTCGAAGACTTTTCAACCGAGGTCACTTTGCCCGAGCCTGCGACGATCATCGTCTCCGATTTGCGTGGTGTGCTGCCGTGGTTTGAACAACACATTCCGGCGATCATCGACGCTCGTGAGAGACTGCTGGCGCCCCGCGGCACGTTGATTCCGCGCCGCGATATTTTGTGGGCGGCAGTGGTCGAGTCCGCGGATCGGTATGAAGAGATTATTGGCCCGTGGGAGGAGAATGGTTTTGATTTCGATCTCTCCGCGGGGACACGTCGCGTCACAAACACGTGGCGCAAGACGCGGATCGCGCCCGCGGAGTTGTTGACCGAGCCTGTTTGTTGGACCACGATCGACTATTACGAAGTTAACAGTCCTGACATTCGCGCTGAGATCTCTTGGCGCGTGAGGCGAAAGGGGACCGCGCATGGAGTGGCCGTGTGGTTTGATACCGATCTTGTTGATGGCATTGGGTTTTCGAATCATCCAAAGCAGCCGGAGCTGATCTACGGCAACGGGCTGTTTCCGTTTTCAAAATCCATCGAGGTGATGGAAGGCGAGCGCATCACGCTCCGGCTCACAGCGAAGATGGTTGAAGACGCTTATGTTTGGTGTTGGGACACAGATTTCTTTTCACCCGCTGATGAGACGCGCTCGAAAGTAAGTTTTAAACAGTCGACGTTTTTCGGCGTGCCGCTTTCACCCGCGAAACTGCACGAGCTGAGACAAGAGCCAGCCGCAAAGGGCACATAAAGCACACATGAGTTTTGCTTTACTACATCGCGATAAGCACGGTCCTGATCGTTTGTGCTTTCTGTGCCTTTTTGCGGCCAGGCTTCGGAAGGTGTTGGCGCAACTTCCGTACTTGCCGCGCGCACTCAAGCTCGTGTGGGAAGTGGCGCGCCCGTGGACGGTTGCGTGGCTCGTCCTTCTGATCGTGCAGGGACTGCTGCCGGTCGCAACGGTTTACCTCACGAAGCTGGTAGTCGATGGTGCTGTTGCTTCGTTGCGCAACGGTGGCGCAAATGTTCGACCCGTGCTGCTGCTGTTGTTATCACTCGGCGGCGTGCTCGTTTTGATGGAAGTTGTTCGCACCGGGATCAAGTGGGTGCGCACGGTCCAGGCAGAACTCCTGCAAGATCACATCACGTCGCTGATTCACGCGAAGTCTGTCACAGTAGATCTCGCCTTCTACGAGCTCGCCGATTACTACGATCACCTGCACCGCGCGCGCACCGGGGCTCGCTACCGGCCCATCGCATTGCTTGGAAATCTCGGTGCGTTGCTGCAAACCAGCATCACGCTGCTCGCGATGGGCGCGCTCCTGATCCCGCTTGGACCATGGCTCGCGCTCGCGTTGTTGCTGAGCACGCTGCCCGCGTTCTGCGTGGTGGTCCATTATGCGCTTGCTGAGTATCAGTTGCGGCTGCGCACGACGGCCGGCGACCGGCGCACGTGGTACTACGACTGGATCATGACGACGGCCGAGGCTGCGGCTGAGCTCAGGCTGTTTGGTTTGGGTAAGTATTTTCAGTCGAGCCATGACGATTTGCGCGAACGTTTGCGCGGCGAGCGTTTGCAGTTGACGCGCCGCCAGAGTTTGGCCGAACTGGGAGCGAGTTTGGTGGCGCTCCTGATCACCGGCGCAGCGCTTGGCTGGATGTTTTGGATAGCACTCCACGGCGCAGTGACGCCAGGCGAGCTCGCGCTTATTTACGTGGCGTTCAGTCA
>DASUPZ010000047.1:0-11257 GCA_036280855.1 Pyrinomonadaceae bacterium
TGCGGCGACTTGTCGCCGCTTTGGTCCGGAGTCAGGGGTGCTCAACGTGGGACCAAAGCGGCGACGAGTCGCCGCACTCCAAGGAGGCGTCCAAGTCGAAACTCGTTGTTGTCGCTCAACGTGGTTTGCGCTAGACTTGCATCCCTCGTACCTCAAAGAGTCAAACAAAAGGAAGATCGACATGGCAGCAGCAGCATCCAGGCTCGGAGACGTCGCTGAGTTTAGTTTCTACGAGAAGCTGAATAGCGTATGGCATCGACGCGCACTCAATCTGTTTATGTTTATCGTGCTGGCTCACTGGGCGGAACACCTGGCGCAGGCGTTTCAAATTTATGTGCTGGGCTGGACGCGGCCGGCTGCCGGCGGTTTCCTCGGACTATTCTTTCCGTGGCTCGTAAGTTCCGAGATCCTTCACTATGGGTACGCGATCGTGATGCTGGTTGGTCTCTGGATACTCAGAAAAGGCTTTCTCGGGACCTCTCGTAAATGGTGGACCATCGCCCTGGTGATCCAGTTCTGGCACCACATCGAACATGCGGTTTTGCAATGGCAGGCGATTACTCAGAACTTCTGGTTTGGCTCTCCGGTGCCCGTCAGTTTCCTGCAAACCGTGTTGCCGCAGTCTCGCGTAGAAATACACCTCTTCTACAACGCGGTCGTGTTCATACCGATGATCATCGGCATGTACTACCACATGTTTCCGCCAAAGGGAGAAGAGAGCGCCGCGTGTAGTTGTTCGTTGCGGCACGAAACTATGCAGGCGATGGCTGCCTGATCTGTGTTTTCAAAACGCCATGTACTGATCGCTCTGTGTGTTGGTCTTGCGATCGTGCAAGGTTGCAGGCAAAGGAACGAAACGGCACCAGACCTCACACTCACGCATGAAGTTTCTCCGCAACCGCCTCGCACCGGGCAGGTGACAATCACGCTCAGGCTGACGGATACTTCGGGAACGGCAGTGACCGGAGCTCGCATTAAATTGGAAGGAAACATGTCGCATGCAGGCATGGCGCCGGTGTTTGCGGATGCGAACGAGATAGAGCCGGGGCGTTACCAATCGAGCATGGAGCTGACGATGGCCGGCGACTGGCATGTCTCCGTGCGTGTGACTTTGCCGGATGGCCGGCAGTTTGAGCGCCAGTTTGAAATCGACGGAGTCGGTTAGTTCCTGGTCAATGAGTTGTAGATGGATCTCTTACGTGTTCCATTCCTCGGCGGGTTGCTGCGCTGGCGGCACTCGCGAACGTTGCTTCAGATTCCGCTGTTCATCATCAGCATTGCGATGATTCTTCACGGGCTCTTCGGCCCGTCACTGGCTCCAAAAAACCTTGCCACAACGTTAACGTGGGTACACT
Organism: Pyrinomonadaceae bacterium; assembly: GCA_036280855.1. Lineage (GTDB taxonomy): Bacteria > Acidobacteriota > Blastocatellia > Pyrinomonadales > Pyrinomonadaceae > PSRF01. The sequence continues at coordinate 1,356 of DASUPZ010000047.1, forward strand.
TTCGCGGTGCTCTCGTTTTCGTTCTTCTAATTGCCGGAAACTTCTTTTGCCTTGCGTGCCCGTTCATGCTCGTGCGCAATCTGGCGCGCAAGTTTTTTCGTCCGGTGCGAAACTGGCCTCGCCGCCTGCGCAACAAATGGCTTTCGCTCAGCCTGTTCGTCGCCATGCTCTTTGTCTACGAGTGGTTCGATCTGTGGGCATCTCCATGGTGGACTGCATGGCTGATCGTCGCTTACTTTGCAGGCGCGCTCCTGGTCGATGCGCTTTTCAAACACGCGGCTTTCTGCAAGTTCGTCTGTCCTATCGGCCAGTTCAATTTCATCGCTTCCACTTCTTCACCACTCGAAGTCGCCGTTCGCGACACAGACGTGTGCACACGCTGCGCGACTAAAGACTGCATACGCGGCGTTCGCGAACCTGCCGCGCCACTAACGGTCATCCAGCGCGGCTGCGAACTCGCTCTCTTTCAACCACGCAGAGTAGGCAACCTCGACTGCACGTTCTGTCTCGATTGTGTGCACGCGTGTCCACATGACAACGTCGGGATCATCAGCCGTCTTCCAGCCGCAGAGCTCGTAAACGATCCAATGCGTTCCGGTTTAGGCTTTTTATCGAAGCGCAAGGATCTTGCCGCACTCGCGATCGTGTTTACGTTCGGCGCCTTGCTGAACGCCTTCGGAATGGTCACTCCGGTTTACGCGTTGCAGACATGGCTGGCAAACTCCCTTGGACTGACTTCAGAGTTTCCCGTACTCGCTTTGATCTTCGGATTGTTGCTTGTACTCGAGCCAGTACTCCTGATCGGCGTTGCTGCCTGGCTGTCACGATTGTGGAGTACGAATAAGCCCCCTCTCGTATCCATGGCTGTGCGCTACTCGTATTCACTCGCGCCGATAGGATTTGGCATCTGGCTGGCTCATTTCAGTTTTCACTTCCTGACTGGTCTCTACACATTCATTCCTGTGACTCAGGCGGCGCTTGCTCTCGGCGAGCCTCAATGGACTCTCGTTGGACTGTCGCCGAACGTTGTGCAACTGTTCGAGTTTGGCTTCATCACGCTTGGGCTCATCGGCTCTTTGTTAGTAAGTTACTCGATCGCTATGGCTGACGAGCTGGCCCATCCAACTCGCGTCTTCCTCCCTTGGGCTACCCTTTCTCTGATCGTTGCCGCCGCAGCCTTCTGGCTGCTATCACAACCGATGGAAATGCGCGGCTTTATCATGTCAATCCTGCCAATCGTGTAAATCATGTCCAACCTACGATCGGCCTTATTAATCCTCCTCTTCCTCCCACACATCGTTGTCGCCCACGAAGGTCCACCCTATCCACTCTTCGTAGATAAAAAAGTTGATCCCTACATAATCTCCGTCTGGACTGATCCGGACGTTGGCACCGGCCTGTTCTTCGTAATTCTCAGCGGGATCGATGCACCTTCAGATCTACGCGTCCAAGTCGGCGTACAACCCGTCACGGGTCGATTGCCCGAAGCCTTCTACAATGCCGAACGCGAACAGGTACAGGGACAGGTTCAATACCGTGCTGAAGTGCAGTTTGACGCTGAAGAACTCTGGCAGGTACGTGTGCGGTTGGAGAGTGCGCGCGGAAACGCCGAAACCGTCGCAAACGTGGAAGTCACCCCACCGGGTTACGGTCGCTGGGATCTGCTTGTCTATCTAATGCCGTTCCTCGCCATTGGTCTCCTTTGGGCCATCGCAATGATCAGGAGAACCAGGCGACGAACGGTGGTTCATTGATTAGTACTGACTGAACGCGATCCAGCCGGGCTCAAACGTAACAGGTCACCACTCTTATCATCGACGATCACCAGCAGCGCTCCATCAGCCGCCTGGATCAGATCGCGTATGCGCCGCTTCATGTCAATTCGTTCTTCGACGCCGACTTGCTGACCGTTCAGACTAATCCGGACCAGTGCCATCGACGAGAGGCCGCCTGCGATCAAGTTGCCGCGCCAGCCCGGAAACAACGATCCCGTATAGAAAGTCGCGCCCGAAGGCGAGATCACCGGACTCCACGAACGCACAGGGTTCTGAAACTCTTTCTTCGTCGGATGATCCGGAATCGGCGAGCCGTTGTAATTGTCTCCGTTGCTGACCACGGGCCAGCCATAATTTTTTCCCTGCTCGATCAAATTGAGCTCGTCACCGCCGAGTGGCCCCATCTCGAGTACCCAGAGACGTCCGGAAGCGGGATCGATCGCGGCTGACAAGATGTTGCGATGACCGTAACTCCAGACATCGCTGCGTGCGTCCGCTTTGCCCGCGAACGGGTTATCGGTTGGTACGGTACCGTCTTTGTTTATGCGAACGATCTTGCCGAGATTTGAGTTGAGATCCTGCGCCGGATCGAAACGCATTCTTTCGCCCGACGTGATGAACAACTTTCCGTCCGGTGCGAAGACGATGCGATTTCCAAAGTGACCACGACCCACAGTCTTCGGTTCCTGACGCCAGATCACTTGCACGTCGCGTAGCTGGTTACCGTCGAGCCGGCCACGCGCGACAACTCCGCCTCTCACGATCGTGTCTTTCATGTCGAGGTATCCGCCGAACCGCGGATCGTTAGTGTCCTGGGCGTCTGCCGGTTGCTGTTCCGCAGCTTCTACATAGGAAAGATAAACGAAGTTGTTGCGTGCGAAGTCAGGATCGATTTCGACGTCGAGCAGTCCACCCTGATCCGACGGCGTACCGCGATAAACGACCTTCGGCACTCCCTGAACCGGTTCTGATAATTTACCGTTGGCCCATATACGCAGCCGACCCGGCTTCTCAGTGATCAGCAGTCGACCGTCCGGCAACAAAGCCATTCCCCACGGCAGTTCGAGTGTTGCGAGTCGCTCGATTTTTATGCTGCCGGCGCTGGACGTGACCGTGTCTGGTGGAGGCGTGGTGGTTGTAGTTTGGCTATAAACAGGAACAACAAACAGTAATCCGAGAAGAAAAATTGCGAGTTTCATATAGGCTCCTTTGCTTGTGAGGTTAGCAGTATCAGCCTATCGTGTTAGAAGTTTCACCTTTATGTGTACTGTTTTCCGGTGGCTTAACGAAGACTAAAATCCGCATCCATCCGCGCAAATCCGCGGCTCAGGTTTGAGGATTCAAACTGCCTGAGCCTTCGGGCGACAAAAGCCGTGCTATCAGCAGGTGCATCCGGTCGAAATCGAGCGGTTTTGTCAGGTAACCTGCCACGCCTGCATCGTAAGCAGCGCGCTGAAACCCTTCAGTACCAAAGGCAGTGATCGCGATCACCGGTACGTCGCGCAACGCGTCGTATTCGCGAATCCGGCGTGTGGCGCCCAGCCCGTCCAGTGCCGGCAGATTGATGTCCATCAGGATGAGATTGGGCATCGTTTGTGTCGCGACGGCGATGGCGTCTTCGCCGTTGCTCGCTGTGACCACTCGATAACCCTGGTGTTGAAGATCGAGACTGATCACAGCCACGTTATCGGCGGAGTCGTCGACGACGAGTATCAAAAACTTCCCCTCGGCCGGTTGACCCTCTCTCGGGACGTCTTTGCGATTGAATGTCGGTAATCCCGAAGTTGCCAGCGGGTCTTTCATTGTCATAAGGCACCGATTATATCGGTCATCTGGTAATCTGTGTAATCCGTAGAACAGTGGGAGGCAGTTTCATCATGTCACAAAATCATACCGACGATTCATTGCGAAAACACGTGCTCTACTTGCTGCGAGGCGGCGGCGCTCATCTATCGTTCGACGAGTTTGTGCAGAGCTTTCCCGCGGACCTCTGCAATCGACAGATTGACGGTCTGCCTTACACGCCGTGGCAAATCCTGGAGCACATGCGGAAAGCGCAACTGGACATACTCGAGTTTAGCCGCGATGCCGATCACGTCTCGCCTGAATTTCCGAAAGGCTATTGGCCCACGCCGAGTGAGCTCGGGTCGCCGGCGTTATGGCAGCAAACGATTGCTGAGTTTCGAAAGGATCTGCAACAGATGGAAGCACTCGTGGAGGACCCGTCAACAGACTTGCACGCGAAGATACCGCACGGCGATGGTCAGACGATCCTGCGCGAGGCACTCCTGACCGCGGATCACAACGCTTACCATCTCGGCGTGTTAAGTGTGATGTCTCGAATACTGAAAACAGGTGCTGGAATAAAATGAACGGAGTGCTCCGGAGGAGCACCATGTTTATAGCCCTACCCGCTCCCAGCCGCGCGCTCCATCGGAGCGCCATGTGCGCATTACATGCCGCTCCTAGCGGAGCGAGATGATTAGTGAGCGGGGACCTATAAACATGTTGCTCCTCCGGAGCAAAGTGTCAGTGAAACACGATTCCCACGCCGATCCGGAAATTGTGCTGCGTGCGGTCAAACAATCCCGTGGGGTTGTAGTCAACCTGAATCACACGGATATCGATTCGATTGCTTGCGCGAATGTCGAGACCGCCTCCAAACGCGGCCGCCCATCCCGTTTCTTTGTTCGTAAAATCTGACGGGCACGGGCTCGGGAAAATGGCAATACAACCCTCCTCCGTGACGTTCGCGCGATCGCGAGCATGCGCGGCCCCGAATAGACCATGAACGAACGGCTTGAAGGTTGTTTCGGAAGAGTTGTCTTTGATCTGAACCCCTCCGAGAAAGTTATAAACACGCGAATTGATCTCAATGCCGTTAGCTGCAGGGCCCAAAGGAATCGAGCGATTCTTGAAGTGTCCGGAAAAATCAAACTTTAACCCAACATATCGAGTCACGTTCCCGGTGATTGACGTATTGAATCCGTTAAATCCCTCGCGCTCATCAACGATGTCGCCGAAGTCCGGATCCGCGTCGCCGATGCCCGTGTCGATCCGGTTATGTGAATAGCCTCCGAAGAATTCGAACTTCTTGTAATCGCTCTGGGCGGCGGCGACCGACGCACATGCGAGGATGATCGTAAAGATCAGGCTGGTCTTGAACATACTCTTCCTCCTAAAGTTTTCCTCTGACTGACGAGACGCAGTCTACTGTGGTCCATGGGGGAGCACTTTTTGTCTATTACACAAACAGTACTGCCACAACGTTCCGGAAACTAAACTAAGCACGTTGTGGGCCAGATGTGGGAGAGATGGAAAGCACAGGTGTTCAGAAGGTATTTTGGTCCAATCAGGTTGTCCAGTATCATTGGCACCACCTAAACAAGTGGAGGGATTTTATGACAAGTGCAGAAAACAAACGACTAATGCAGCAGCTATTTGCGGAGCTCGCAAAAGGAAACAGCCAGGCGCTGGTCGAGGTACTCGCGGATGACGTCGCCTGGCATGTTACCGGTACGACGAAGTTTTCCCGGACTTACCAGGGCAAAGCGACGCTGATTAATGAACTGGTGGGCCCATTGTTCTCTCAACTCGCAGAGCCACTCAAGATGATCCCGGATCGGTTTATCGCAGAGGACGATTACGTCGTTGTCGAATGCTGCGGTAGCGTCACCACCAAAACGGGCCGGCCTTATAACAACAAATACTGTCTGGTCTGCCGGCTCGAGGACGGAAAAATCAAGGAGCTCACCGAATACATGGATACTAATCTCGTGGTAACAACCTTCGAAAGCTAGTGACAGGATTTTACCTGTGAATCATGGTGGTGATGTATCCCTGTCTCGAACCGGATTCTCAGCCGTTCCGATATTTCCGCCGTAATCTCCTGCTGGACGATCAGAATGTCAGAGGTCTTCGTATGGTATTGTTCGCCCCAAAGCTGCCAGCCGTTTCTTACGTCAACCAGTTCCGTTCTGACGATCAGCCTCTCGCCTAGTTGAAGGATTCTGCCAACCAGCACCGAACGAACACCAAGCTTGTGCCCGACACGGCGTGGATCGATATCGCGCTGGTGACAGGAGTAGACCGTGTGACGGGCCATCACTCGCAAATCAGGCGACTGCGAAAGACTGTTCGTGATGCTCTCCATCAAACCCGCGGAAAGGTATTCTCCGGTTGGACCACAGCCCTCGTTCTCGAAAGGTAGCACCGCGAGAGAATTGAAACCCTCACCGCCTTGAATCTGACCTGGAGAGTTGTCGACCACCTCTACGCTATCGTCAATCGCTTCTGAAACCCCTGCGACAAACCGGTAGCCACGCTTAGGCACAGTCTCGATCCACTGCCGATCGGCACTGCCTTCGTCGAGCACTTTTCTCAGGCCCGCAATGTTCACACTCAGATTGGCTTCTTCGACAAACACATCGGGCCAAACCTCTTCCAGCAATCTTTCTTTCGTAACCAGGCACCCGTTGTTCTGGATCAGCACGAGCAAAACCTGGAACGCTTTTGGCGATAGCCTGACCGGCCTGCCGTCGCGAAGTAACTGTTGCTCCGCCTGATCCAGACAAAAAGAGCCGAAGTAATAGACCCGCTGTCCCGTGCAGGATTCTGGTGCGGGAATACGAGTATTTGGATTTCTTTTAGATTTCTTTTGGGGGTTTTTAATGACTCTCAAGAGGAACTCCGGGTATTTCTGACGCGAACTTAATGACGACGGCCGGAACGTGGAAGGCGGCGTTTTGAAAAGAAGTGCGAATTATAGGTCCGCTCTGCCTTCGACTAAGAAAGTTCCACCATCAGTACTAGCCCTGCGTCGCAAAAAGTAAAAGACACCAAACGCTGAAAGACGTTGGCAAGTTTCGGCGTTACTGCTCGATCTAAATCGCGCGATCCGTTGAAGTTTTCTCTCACCGGAAAGGCGATATCTACAACACCCTCCAGCACAGTGAGTTGAGAAAGAGGAAAGAGATGACCACCCAACCGCAAAGCAGCAAGTGCAGAGTTTCCCTACCGAGCACGTTGATTACCCTGGCAGTAATCATTCTGTTCAGTTGCTCGCACACAGTCCTGGCGCAACAAAGGGACGGCGAGGAACCGGCTTCCGCAACCAGCGGCGGCAGCAGCAGCACGTCCGGCCGAGTGAACTTCGACATCATTCAACTTCTGAATGGCGAGTATCTCGAAATGTTCGGCGCCGGCGGCAGCCGCGGAACACTGCGTGGGAACCCAACGACTCCGGCGATTGAACTGGGCACCAGCACTGCACATCCCATTATCTTTTCAACCAGCTCTGCCGAACGGATGCGGATTGACGCGAATGGGTTTGTAGGAATCGGCACTACCAATCCCGCCACCCCCCTTGATCTCTATGCGCCGGCTGCGATTGCGTACGCACCCAACTCCGCGCAGGCCGCCAGGATCCGGCTCTTCAACAGCACCTCGACTCTAAACAACGTCTTTGAGATCGACCTCGGGTCGTTTGATTCGAATAATGTGCCGTCAAGCCGGGTAAGACTCGCAGGCATCGCTACCGATCAGACACCCGGATTGACGTCCGGCGATTTCGCGATCGGATTGCGGAGGCAGGGCGTTTGGTTTGAAGCCGCGCGCTTCACTTCGGCCGGCAATGTTGGTATCGGCACCGCAACGCCCGCATACAAGCTCGACGTCGCCGGTGCAATCCGGTCGAGCAGCGGTGGATTCATATTTCCCGACGGCACGGTGCAGACGACTGCGGGCGGGGGTGGTGGTGGTGGTTCGCAATGGGTTACTTCCGGAACCAATATCTTTTACAACGGCGGCAACGTCGGTCTCGGTACGAGTGCACCGGCGGTCGGATTGGATATAGCCCAGAACAAAGCCATCCGTGTGGGCCAGGCGTACTTAAGCTCCGGTGGCAATTACGTTCATCTCGCTAACAACGCGTGGTACAACGGCGCCAGTTGGCAATTTCCGGGTGGCGTTGGCGCGTTGTACCAGATCAACGGCCAGTCGCATGTCTTCTATTCGCACAACGGCGCCGGATCGTTTACGCCTCAATTGTATTTGCCGGGAAATGGATTTGTCGGCATTGGGACCACCAACCCGACCGCTCGTTTACACGTGGATGGTGGAACGATCAGGTTGTCGTCTGGCGTGGGGGAGGTCCCTTTTCAACTCTACAGCTATAGCAACTCTGATTCGCTCTGGCTCGCCTCCGGTAATCCATCCAAGTCAGAGATCCACCTCACTCCCGGTTATGCGATTGACTACGATCGTTCCCTCTCAATTCAGTACACGCCGGGCGTGACCGGTGCAGCGGGAGGTGTTCTGAACATCGGTCAAATCAGTAGAAACGCTCCAACTTTTACACACGGTGCGACTGCGCTTTTCACGAACGGACTCGAGCGCCTGCGCATCAACCCGGCAGGAAACGTTGGCATCGGGACTCCCGCACCCGCTCACCGGCTCGACGTGCAGGGGGGCGCGATCAACGCTTCCGGCGGATTGTGCATTGCCGGTGATTGTAAAACTGCATGGTCTCAGGTAGGTGGCGGTACCAGTTCGCAATGGACCACCACAGGCGCAAACATTCACTACACCACGGGGAACGTCGGGATCGGCACCAGCGTCGCTCCGGTAGCGAAGCTTCACGTGCAGGGTGACGCAAGAGTCACATCCAATCTCGTGGTCGATGGAAACATCGCCGCCAGGTACCAGGACCTTGCCGAGTGGGTCCCCGCTGCGGAACAGCTTGCGGCGGGCACGGTGGTAGTCCTCGACGCAACCAAATCAAACCAGGTTACTTCGTCAAACACGAGTTACGACACGCGCGTCGCGGGCGTGATTTCCGCACAGCCGGGAATCGTGCTCGGCGAGAAGGGCGACAACAAAGTGCTGGTCGCAACTACCGGACGTGTGCGTGTGAAAGTTGATGCGACAAGTGCGCCAATAGAGATCGGCGACTTGCTGGTCACAAGCGATCGCGAAGGCTTCGCGATGAAGTCCATGCCGGTTGAGATCGGCAGCGCTCGCATACACCGGCCGGGAACGCTGATCGGTAAAGCACTCGAGCGGCTGGCAGGCGGCACTGGAGAGATCCTTGTGTTGCTGAGTCTACAGTAACGCGGGATTCACGTTTCTGAGGCTGCTGCTTTCCCGGAGGCTATCATGATGACACGCACTTCTATTACCGTTGGCCCACGACGATCCTTTGCACGTCTGCTTCGCAATCACCTGCGATTGTTGGTGGCGGCGTGTGTAATGTTACTTCTTACGGCGGCGATCTTTCTGGTTCCTCGCACAGAGGGCGCCGCACCGCCGGTGTTTGCCGGTGAGCCAGTCAACCTCTTAGTAACAGCCAACTCAAATACAAGCATCACGCTGGGGTGGACCGCCCCCGCAGGCGGTGGCGTTGCTCAGTATCGAGTGGAGCGTAGCGAAAGCGTCCTTGGACCATTTGGCTTCATCGGTACTGCCACCACACCGACCTTTAACGACACGACCGTTACGAGCCAGCGTGCTTATCTTTATCGTGTGCGAGCCGTGTTGACGAACGGATGCCAGTCTGAGCCGGGCAACATGGCGTTGGGCACTGCAATCGCGTTCGAGTTCAATCAACTCGCAACACAACAAATCAAAGCGCAACATCTGCACGACGTGCGAACAGCAATAAACGCCGTGCGCTCTGTCGCAAATCTGCCTCCCGCAAGCTGGCTGCGTCCGACGTTGAATGGACAATTGATTCGAGCGGCGGATGTTCTGGAACTGCGCAACAGGTTGAACGAGGCGTTGGAAGCGCTCGCTATTCCCGTTGATATTTATACGGATCCAATTTTAAACACCGGCGCCAACGGCACTCTTGTCAGAGCGATCCATATCGAACAGTTGCAGACGAGATCGACGCGCGGGGTTCGCAGTGATCCCTACCCGCTCGAAATTACACAGAACAGGGGGCAAATAGGTGAGTTTAGTGCCCCCACGACGTTGCCTCTCGTTCCGGTTCATCTGAGTGTCTTACCCGACGGCAGAATTTTGTTCTGGGGGCGCGACAAAGACAGAGTTGCAGATCCGTCCACTCTTCTTGGAGCTACTAAAGAGATTGCCGGTAAAAGTGAAGCGTATGTTTGGAATATAACTGAG
>DASUPZ010000048.1:0-3789 GCA_036280855.1 Pyrinomonadaceae bacterium
TGGGGGAGCAGCACCGACTGAGACAGTCCGTCTGCACCAGAAAATTCTCTTGCAAAGCTTGTTTCGATCCGCTTGTCGAGAACTCTCGAAGGCCCTGGCGCGACCCAGCGTTCGAGCAGCGACTTGAGCTCATTGTCGGAAACAAACTCTTCTTCCGGCTCAACGCCCATTTCAGGCCTCCCTCAAAGTAACAATTTCCCGACCACTATTCAATTCCTGATTGCTGTTCAGATAAGGCCGCAGGATCCGTCTTAAACCTTCTCGCGCCCGATATAACCGGGCCTTTATGGCTCCCACGTCGGTGCCCGCAATCTCGGCCACCTCGCTCAAACTCAAACCTTCATACTCAAATAAAATGAGTGCCTCACGCTGCATCGGTGGAAGACTGAAAACAGCCTCTCTCACTTGCGCAGCCAGCTCTTCGTCGAGCAGTCTTCGTAGCGGCCCTCGTTTCGGAGACTCTTGTGGCTCCTCGGCGACTTCTTCCATCGCCGCTTCGCGTCCAGTGCTCCTGAAGTGTTTCAGGGCGAGGTTGCGGGCTGCCGCATACAGATAAGTTTTCAACGACGCCCGTTCGGCCTTAAAGTTCTCAGGCTTGCGAATCAAACTGAGAAAGCAATCGTGCGTGACGTCTTCAGCAACCTCGATCGATCCCAAAAGCCGGTAAGCAAAACGAAAAATTGGCTGCCGGTATCGCTCGTATAACTCCAGAAAGGCTGCCTGGTCGCCCTCTCCTGCCTTTTTAAGCAAAAGCTCGTCTGTGTGTCTCTCGGGCAATCAAGCACTCGATCCTGCAGGATTTGCTCCTGCTATAGTTACCGACAACGAGAAAAAAGTGACGGTGCTTAACAGAAAAACTTGCTACTCGGGCGAATATTAATCCCCGCGAGGGCGGCAAGTACATACTCTTTTGCGATTTGCCGGGTCAGATCGACCAGATCCCTTTGTCAATCAGGGCTTAGGATGCACTCAAATGCCAAACGGTTGACGGGCAAACACACGGCATCTAAGATGTTTAACCATTTCCTGATGAAGTTATCTCTAAAGATACTGATATGCCTTCTGGTGCTGGCTCAGCCGCTACTCGCCCAGGCTCCGACGCAGCCCGAACGCGAGCAGTTGCTCAACGGCCTGCGCCTTCTCTTCTGGACAAAGCCCGGAACTCCGGACGTCACGCTAAAACTCCGGATCAATAGCGGCGCGGCCTTTGATCTCGCAGGCAAGTCGGGTCAGATGGCGCTACTCGGCGACATCCTGTTTCCCGATCCGGCCACTGTCGAATCCTTCACCGATGAAGGCGGCAAGCTGGACGTCAGCGTGAACTACGATTCCACCACCATCACGATGGTTGGTAAAGCTGCCGAGTTTGAGACGATCATAGAAATCCTGCGCAATGCTCTGCTGGCTACGCAGTTAACACCTGAGGTCGTCACGCGCATGCGTGATGCCCGTATCAAACTCCTGCGGGATACGGCGATTGCACCCGCTGAGGTTGCCGATCGCGCGATTGTCGCGCGGTTGTTTGGTGATTTTCCTTACGGCCGTCCAGCAGCCGGTTCTCCCGAAGATCTCGCGCGCGTTGACCGTGCAGATCTGATGCTCGCTCGCGATCGTTTTCTGAACTCAAACAATGCAACGCTTGCGGTTATCGGCGGTGTCGCAAAACCGCGCGCGATGAGGGCGTTGCGCCAGTTGCTCGGACCATGGCGTAAGAGCGAACAGATCATCCCGACCACATTTCGTCAACCCAATCCGCCCGATCCACGAATTCTGGTCGTTAACGTTCCTGGACCAAACGTCGAAATCCGCCTTGCGACACGCGGTGTTGCGAGATCAGATTCGGACTTTTACGCGAGTGCGGTCCTTGCGAAGCTCGCGCAACATCGATGGCAGGGAGTGACACCTGAATCGGCAACGCAACCAGTTTTCGCCAGAAGCGAGGCATACGTGCTTCCCGGCGCATTCGTTATGGGCACCGTCACGACCAGCCAAAGTGCGGTCGACTCAGTTGCAAATGCAAGGAAAGTGCTCGAGTCGTTAATGAACACGCCTGCTACGCCTGTCGAACTGGAACGCGCGAAGACTGAAGCAGTGAACGAGGTGGCCGCTTTTATCGCAAAGCCCGAGAACGCACCCGATCCATGGCTCGATATGGAAACTTACCGGTTAAAAGATATACAGGACCAGGTGAGCTTACTCAGATCAGTCACGGCAACTGATCTTCAACGCGTCGCTAATCGTCTTTTTAAGTCGGCTGCGCTGGCTTCGGTCGTTGCGGGTGAAGCGTTGCAACTGAAACCAGCATTGCAAGGTCGTCTTGAATTCGAAGTTTTGGGCGAGATCGCCACGCCGGCGCCCTCACCAAAACCGCCAGCAAAACCAGCAAGCAACATCAATCCCAGGTAATCACAAATTGTTTGCAAGCGTCTTGCAACCAAACCTCCATCAGATTTGGCTTAACTGTGCCTGACGCGAAGGAACATGCGAGCCGCGTTCGCGAAATGTTTTCGGGCATCGCGGGGCGGTACGATCTTTTGAATCACTTACTCTCCGGGAACGTCGACAAACGTTGGCGCCGGATTGTTGCGAGCCGGGTACGCGATAAGCTTTCGTCCAGCAGTAATTCACGCGTTCTCGATGTTGCTTGTGGTACAGGCGATTTATCGCTGGCGTTATTTGAAATTACGGGAGCAGGAGTTGTTGGGACTGATTTCTGCCGGCCGATGTTGACGATCGCTGCCGGTAAGACGTCTGGTCGCATACGCTTAATCGAGGGTGACGCGTTGGATCTTCCCTTTCGAGATGGCACGTTTGACGTGGCGACGATCGCATTTGGATTGCGTAACCTGTCGAATGTCGAAAGTGGTCTAAGGGAACTCTCGAGGGTTGTGAAACCCGGCGGCTGGGTGGCGGTGCTGGAGTTTTCAAGACCGGCGAATGCGATTCTTCGACCCTTGTTTAATCTGTATTTTAGAAAGTTGTTGCCGTGCATGGGGGGCCTCATCAGTGGTTCGCGAAGTGCCTATTCCTACTTGCCGGCATCGGTCCAGAAGTTTCCGGACCAGTCAGAACTCTCGCTTTTGATGGAACGGGCAGGTTTCGAGCAGGTCGGGTATGAAAACCTGACTGGCGGCATAGCGGCCTTACATATGGGCCGGCGTTCGGAATGATTTAAGGATTGGTTGCAGCGCTTAGTTTGCAACCAGATACGTAGTCTCGGGGTATGGTTTGGTAAGCGCGCGGTTGTCGGGGCTGTGCGAGTATTCGAGCCGACCCTGGGGCTACGTTTTATTTTTGGGCCACGGATCTACGCGGATGAACGCTGATCAGTGTTTATCCGCGTAAATTCGTGGCCATGTTATTATCCGCCGCAGTGCGAACGAAACTTCGGTACCGGATCTTCGGGATCCTGAGACGACTGCTCATCCTGCTCCTCGTTGTTTGGACCGTCGTCTCTCTCGTGACATTACTGATCGAACTCGTGCCGGGTGATCCGGCTGTCGCTGTTCTCGGCGAACAAGCCACGCCCGAACAGTTTGCGCAGTTCCGCGAAAAGCACGGTCTCGATCGACCTCCCTTCTTCTTTTCTTTCCCCCGTGATGATAGTGGCGAGCGCCATTACGTCTGGCATGGCGCCGATAATCGCTACATGGACTACTGGCGCCTGCTGCTCAGCGGCGACATGGGTCTGTCTTTTCGCAACGATCAACCAGTCAGCAGTCTCATTCTCGAACGCTATCCGGCAACGATCGAGCTCGCCATCTTCGCGATGCTCATTGCGATCGTAAT
>DASUPZ010000049.1:0-8363 GCA_036280855.1 Pyrinomonadaceae bacterium
GTGCGTCACGATGGCATGGGTGAGATGACTTCGCCGAAGGGCATGCGACGCGTGTTCAATCTGCGAGTTGGAGCAAGAGCGCGTATTGAAAATGTCTACTATCTCGAACATCAGGGTGATCTGTTCCTGATGTACGAAGTGACGGGGCAGATCTTTTATTTAGTGAGGATGGAACAGACGAAGAGGAAACTAAGATGGAGTACGGAACTTCGTGATGTGACTCAGGCGCCGGTGATCGATGGAGATTTTGTGATCGTGAATGAAACTTACATTCATAAATCCAACGGTCAGCTTAGACAGGATTAACAGGATTTACATGATTAACAGGATTCTAACGGACGGTGGGATACTTGATCCCAAGCTGCTCCAGGTAGCTGTTGTACTTCGACGGATCGTAGTAATACTTGCGCATCTCTCCGCGATACGTGTCCATGATACGTTTATTCAACCAGACAGGCGGCTGGTCAGTCGCCGAGATCAACGGCTGGTATTTTCGGTCCTTCGTCTGCACGTCGCGAAAATAACTCCACGCCTGCGTTACCAGCTCAGGTTTCGTCAGCAGATCGAGCACGGTCATTGCCACCACTTTAGCGCCCGCAGTCACACCTTTATGCGCAATCGGCGTCGCCATTGCCACCGCGTCGGTCCAATTGTGACCCGGCAGCCCCGGAATGTTTGACGGAAAGCGCAGCGTCACTGTCGGAACGTTCCACGACACGTCGCCAATATCGTCAGATCCGCCTCGCGCTCTTTGCTCATCCACTGGACCAGCAAGCTGGCCCAGCTCGGTCGCGAGTCCCTGCTCACGCACCTTCAACTCTTTTTGCAACGCTTTCGCTAACGTCTGATCGGCCTCACTCCACGCCGGCAAACCCACCTGCTTGATGTTTTCATACATGGCTTCCGCAACCGGACGGTTGAAGTGTTGCGGCCAGGCAGAGCCGAGCACGCGCGAGCTGACGGACGTGCCGGTCATCGTCGCAGCACCCTGCGCGATCGAATCGCCGGTCTCCCGCATCTTGACGATGTTCTCGTAATCAAGTTCGCGGAAGTAGTACCAGACACTCGCCATGCGCGGCACGACGTTAGGTTGATCGCCGCCATTTGTGATCACGTAATGAGAGCGTTGTTGCAGCCGCAGATGCTCGCGACGGTAATTCCATCCGGCATTCATCAATTCAACAGCATCGAGAGCGCTGCGGCCTTGCCACGGTGCGCCCGCCGCGTGGGCACTCTCGCCTTTAAACGTGTATTCGACGGAAACCAGCCCCGTCGCGCCTGCCTGGCCCCACGAAGTGCTGAGATTATTTGCCACGTGCGTAAACAGCACCACGTCTACGTCTTTGAAAACACCCGCGCGTACGAAGTAAGCCTTGCCCGCGACGAGCTCTTCGGCGACACCAGGCCAGAGTTTGATCGTGCCGGGAAGTTTTGCTTTTTCCATTTGCCGCTTCACAGCGATTGCGGCAGTGACGTTGAGCGGCACACCTGAGTTGTGACCTTCGCCGTGTCCGGGAGCGCCATCGATCAACGGATCGTGATAAGCAACACCGGGTTTCTGCGAAGCTTGCGGGATGCAATCGACGTCGGAGCCAAGCGCGATCACGGGTTTGCCGGATCCCCAGGTGGCAACCCACGCTGTCGGGATCCCTGCGATGCCATGTTCGATCTTGAAGCCCTCTTTTTGCAGAATGCCGGTGAGGTATTTCGACGTCTCAACTTCCTGAAAACCCAACTCGCCGTAGCTGAAGACCATGTCGACCATGACCTGCGACTGCTTCGCCATCGCTTCGACGTCTTTAACAGCTTGTGCCTTGAGATCGTTTGCGGTTGCAGCTGTCAACGCGCGCGGCTGGTAACCAACGAGCAGGGAAGTCAAACACAACACGACCAAAACTACTCGAAAGAGAAGTCTACGCATGTGGGGCTCCTGTCAATTTACGCAATTGCGGCTTGTGCGTTCTCTATTTGCAGACGGACGCGCCGGATACGGCGGCCGTCGAGACGTTCGATCCGAAAAGTCTTGCCCTCGTGCTCGATCACTTCGCCCGCCTGCGGTAAGCGTCCAGCCTGGGCCATCAGAAAACCTGCGATCGTAGTGTAACCGCCATCTTCCGGCAGATCGAGATGAAGCTGGCGATTCGCGTCGCGCACGGTCAGCATGCCGCTCAAAAGGTACGTGTCTTCGCTCTCCTTCAAGATTTGCGCGCGCACTTCCTCGTCAAACTCGTCGTTGATCTCGCCGACGATCTCCTCGAGCAGATCTTCGAGCGTGACGATTCCTTCCAAGCCGCCGTACTCGTCCACCACGAACCCAAGATGAATGCGTTTGGATTGCATCTGCTTGAGCGCTATACCGAGACGCGCCGACGTCGGAATGAACTGTGGCGGATGGATCAGCTTGCGAAGAGTAAAATCTCCAGGCTCACTCGCGCATTCGAGATAAGGTTCGAGATCGCGTCTGACTAAAACGCCGACGACGTTGTCGAGAGTGTCTTCATACACCGGCAGGCGCGAATAACCCAGGCTGCGAAACGCCGTCTTTGTTTCTTCGAGCGTTGCGGTGACTGGAAGTGCGGCGACGGCAGTGCGTGGAATCATGGCCTCGCGAACCTGCGCGTCGGAAAAATCGAGCACACTGTTGATGAGCCGTTGTTCTTCCGGTTCGAGATGACCGCTTTGCCGTGAAACATCGATGAGCTGTCGCAACTCGTCTTCGGTATAGATCGATGCGTGACTGCTCGAAGGGTGCAAGCCAAACAAACGAACAGTGCGCGTGCCGGCCCAGTCGAGAACCTGTATGGGCCAGCGAAAGACTTTGTAAAAGATCTCGATGGGCAGGGCGATCGCGAGTGCAGTCTTTTCAGCACGTTCGAGCGCGAGAGTTTTGGGCGCCAGCTCGCCGAGAACGATGTGAAGAAAAGTGATGATGCTGAACGCGATCGCAAATGCGAGCGTGTGCAACAACGTGTCGGAAATCCGGCCTTTGAGTGGTATCTCCAGAAGGTGGGCCACGGCGGGCTCACCGATCCAGCCGAGCGCGAGAGAAGCGAGCGTGATACCGAGCTGCGTTGCCGAGATGTAAGCGTTGAGGTTGTTGAGGAGGGGCAGCAATCGCTTTGCCTTGCGACTACCCGCCTTCGCAAGTGTCTCGATTCGGGATTTACGCACCCCGACGAGCGAAAACTCAGTGGCCACGAAAAAGCCGTTGGCCAGGACCAGAAACACCACAATAACCAGATTCAAGGCTTCAATCATACGCAGGTTTGTATTCTACAGTCTCAAACCTCAACCCGCACACTGCCGGTTCGACCTTGCCTAAATGTAGCCCGTAGAGTTAACCTGTCGCTCCCCCGACTCCGACGCAAAAAATATGGCCGCAAACGGCCGGAAAATACGCGTTACATTCTGGTGCCGATCCTCGTTCATTCGCGTTGCGTGATGCGAATCGACTTTTGATGTATCAATCATCATTGAAGCGGCCCACCGAACATCTTGTCCAATAACAGGAGACCTCTCATGAAAAGCATTATAGGCGCTTCCATTATGGCATTGTTGCTTGTGTGTTTGACTTTACCAGCACTGGTTTTGGCAGACGCCGAGGGAACATCAGCCGCCGGCTCATTCAAGTTTGCTTTACAAGACGGGGAAACAAGGTTCTTAGAATTCAAGGTTACAGAACAAGCGGAGAATTTGGCATCCGGTGAAATGACGTACAGCGACCCGGCGGTCATTCCGATCGAAGACCCCGACAGTTCGGAAAAGCCGCAATCCCAGGGCATGTTGCTGCGGGCCAAGTTTGATTGCATGCAGACGGACAAAAACACAGCCGTGATCGGCGGTGAGATTTTTGAGTCGAACGTTCCGTTTGCAATCGGACGGCGAGTGTTGCTGGTGATCGAAGACAACGGAATTGATGGTTCAAGGGACAGGGTTGCCTGGGGTATTTTTGACAATTCGAGGATATCGTGGTTTCCACAAGACTCGGAACGTCCTGACGACGACGGTGCGAAGCTGACGTGGTGGGCCACGGACGCCGAACGTCGTGACGACGTCGGCATTCCTGCCGGGCTGGGCCTGAGCAAGATGGTTACTTGCAAGAGCTTCCCGCTCGCTTCGATTGACTTTCCCGAGATCAAGTACGCGGGCGGCGATCTTCAGCTGCAGCAGTTGCGTTAGTTACTGCTTCGGCTTACCGATCGCGAAAAGACTCGCGTTGGACCGCACCAACATCACGCCATCAGAGATCGCAGGCGTCGCCATGAGGAGTTCGCCCATGTTGTTTGTAGCAATATGGGCGAATTTCTCACCGGCAGCTACCACGATGATCTCACCGTCTTCATTCGACAGGTAAATCTTTCCGTCAGCAGCGACCGGCGAAGCGCTGAAGCCGCTGCCGCCAACTACCGGCACTCGCTGGCGGTAAAGCTCCTCGCCTGTCTTCAGCTTGTAAGCGTCGAACGTCCCGTTGTTTCCCAGCACGTAAAGAATGCCGTTGTAGATGAGGGGCGTCGGCATGTAAGAACCGCGGCCGGTGCGGCTCCAGAGAATCGTGTCGCTGCTGGTCTTTCCTTCCGGCAACGTAAGATCGCCGCGCCCACCAGCTTTCAGCACGTAGATCGGTCGCTCTGGTCCACGACCACTCGCGACCACGAGCACATCGTCTGCAAAGATCGGTGTCGGCGCGGTGATCTTTGAACTCTTGCCCAGTCGCCACAGTTCTTTACCGGTGCGTGGATCGTATCCGCGAATGAAGTTGGACGCGTTTGTGACCAGTTCGTCGCCATTTGCGGTGGTTACGACTGTCGGCGTCCCCCACGAAGGGATTTCATCCCGATCGGTTTTCCAAACTATCTGGCCCGTTCTTGCTTCGAGCGCCATGATGAATGAATCGGTCTGCGTGTCACACTGAAGGATCACCAGGTTGTTCCAGATGATCGGCGAGCTCGCCGGTCCCCATTCGACAGTCGGGACGTCGTACGCGCCCATGTCGACGCGGCCCAGATCAACCTTCCAGAGAAAACGCCCCTTGACGTCGTAGGCATGCACGCCCTGCGATCCGAACCACGCGACGACCATGCGCCCGTCGGTGGCTGGCGTGGCGTTGGCATACGTGGCTTTGATGTGACGTTTTTCGAGTGGCTCGCCCTCGTACGCGGTGCGTTCCCAGAGGATCTTGCCGTTGCGCTTGTCGATCGAGTAGATCATCCAGCGGTGCTGCGACCGGTCTTTTGAGGCGTCGCCGTCGCCGTAAAGTCCAGGACGAAACGATGCTTTGGGATCGCTGCTCACGGCTGTCGTAACGAAAATCCAATTGCCCCAGACGATCGGGCTCGAGTGGGCCAGTCCTGGGATTGGTGTGCGCCAGAGAATGTTCTGACCCGTTTTGGCGTTCCACTCGTCAGGAAGATTCTGACCATCGACGACACCCGAAGCATTTGGACCACGAAACGAGGGCCACCTGCCTGTGGGATTTTCCGCACGATTACCCGGGCGTGAGACGAAGGTCGTCTTGATGTTTCTGACTGGCCTGGCCGCTTTTTCACCCGCAGGCAACCACGTACTGCCGCCGAGGATCAGTTGGCGTGGCTTGCACTCATCGGCGACAAGATTGAACGTGACGCGCTTGCCGTCAGTGTCGACGCGATACTTGCCTGGTCCATCGCAACCGCCGGGGCCGCCGCTCATCGAAAACTCAACTTCGGAGCCGAGATTTTTCCATGTGCCGTCGAGCTTTGGCCAACGATCGCCGGAGAGTGTGTACGTGCCGCTCGGATCGAAGCGCGCGGTAAAAACGCCGAACGATAATGGGTGAGAGGGGAGTGATGCTTTCTGTTGGTGTTTTTCGATGTACTGGCGCGCGAACTCGATAAGGTGTGGAGCTTCACGCAGTCCGACTTTCTTTGCTTCTTCGTGTGCGTCTTCAAACTTCCAACCGTCGCGCAGGACTCTGCGAATCATCCAGAACGCGCCGACGCGGATCGCGGCGGTGCAATGGATGAACGCTGGACGGTTCTGCGCGTCGTCGGTGATCTTGAGAAACTCGGTGACTTGTTCTTCTTTGGGACTGGCGTAAACGACAGGGATGTTGAAGTAGCGCAGGCCGAGTTCTTTGGCTTTTGATTCTTCTTCCGCCGCGCGATGTTCGCTTGGTTGACGGAGATTGATGATGGCTTTGACGCCTTCGGCTTTGAGTTTCTCGAGGTGCTCGAGGCGTGGCTGCCCGCCGGTGCAGAACTGATCGTTGATTCGCAGAAAATTTCTAATCGAATCAGTATTTTCCTGGGGAAAGGTCAGCAGTAAAAGGGTAATTAAGAAGAGTTTCATTTCAAACCTCAGTTAGACAGGATTACAGGATTTGCAGGATTAACAAGATAAATCGTTTAAATCTTTTCAATCCTGAAATCCTGTCTCAACGTGTAAGTTGACGGTATTTGATCCGGTGCGGGGTTTCGGCGGCCGGGCCGAGGCGCGCTTTCCTATCAGCTTCGTAATCCGAGTAATTGCCCTCGAACCAAACCACTTTGCTGTCACCCTCGAACGCCAGCATGTGAGTCGCAATTCGATCCAGAAACCAGCGATCGTGCGAGATCACCACTGCACAGCCCGCAAAGTTTTCCAGTGCTTCTTCGAGCGCGCGCAACGTGTTAACGTCGAGATCGTTCGTCGGCTCGTCCAGGAGCAAAACGTTCGCGCCCTCTTTTAACATCTTCGCCAGATGAACGCGATTGCGTTCACCGCCCGACAACATCCCAACCTTCTTCTGCTGATCCGAACCGGAAAAGTTAAAGCGCGCGACGTAAGCACGTGAGTTAACTTCGCGCGGGCCCAGTTTCAACATGTCCTCGCCGCCAGTGATCTCTTCCCAGATACTCTTGTTCGCATCGAGTGTGCGGCTCTGATCGACGTACGCCAGCACGACAGTTTCACCTTTGCGGATCGTGCCCTCGTCAGGCGGCTCCTGTCCGGTGATCATCCGGAACAACGTCGTCTTGCCTGCGCCGTTTGGACCAATCACGCCGACGATCCCTCCCGGCGGCAGGGCGAAGTTCATGTCGTCGACGAGCAGGTTCTCGCCGTAAGCCTTACGCACGTGATCCGCTTCGATCACGACATTGCCCAGCCGTGGTCCAGCCGGAATGTGAATCTCGAGATCTTCGCGCCGCTTCTCAGTTTCCTGTCGCAGCAGATCTTCATACGAGTTGATCCTGGCTTTGCCCTTTGCGTGACGCGCTTTGGGCGACATGCGAATCCATTCGAGCTCGCGTTGCAGGGTTTTTTGTCGTTCACTTTCCGACTTCTCTTCGCGTCGCAGCCGCTCCTGTTTTTGTTCCAGCCATGAAGAGTAGTTACCTTTCCACGGAATGCCCTGACCGCGATCGAGTTCGAGTATCCAGCCCGCCACGTTATCGAGAAAATAACGATCGTGAGTGACTGCGATGATCGTCCCGGCGTAGCTTTGCAAGTGGTGCTCCAACCACGCCACTGACTCGGCGTCGAGATGGTTTGTCGGTTCGTCGAGCAGAAGGATGTCGGGCTTCTGAAGCAACAGACGACAAAGCGCGACGCGACGCCGCTCGCCTCCCGACAACACTTTCACCGGCGTCTCAGGCGGCGGACAGCGCAACGCATCCATCGCCATCTCAAGTCGTGAATCCAGATCCCACGCGTCCTGCGCGTCGAGTTTCTCCTGAACTTCACCCTGGCGTTCGAGCAGGGCCGACATCTCGTCGTCTGACATCTCTTCGCCAAACTTTGCGTTGATCTCTTCAAACTCTTTCAGCAGGTTTACCGTTTCCTGCACCGCTTCTTCGACAACTTCGCGCACCGTGCGCGAGTCGTCGATCAACGGTTCCTGTTCGAGAAAACCGACGTTGAAACCTGGAGAGATAACAGTCTCGCCCACGAAATCTTTATCGACTCCCGCCAGAATCCTTAGCAACGATGATTTTCCCGACCCGTTCAACCCGATGACGCCAATCTTCGCGCCATAGAAGTAAGACAGATAAATGTCTTTGAGGACCGGCTTCTTGTCGTAAAACTTACTGACGCCGACCATTGAATAAATAACTTTATTTGGTTCCGTACTCATTTGGCCTCAAAGTCTATCGAACGCCACAAAGAAGCACAAAAAGCGCAAATCGCATTTGTGCCTTATGTGCCTCTTTGTGGCCCGGCCTCTTGTCGTAAAACTTGCTGACGCCGACCATTGAATAGGGCCACAAAGAAGCACAAAAAGCGCAAATCAGCATTTGTGCCTTATGTGCCTCTTTGTGGCCCGGCCTCTTGTCGTAAAACTTGCTGACGCCGACCATTGAATAGGCCCACAAAGAAGCACAAAAAGCGCAAATGAGCACTTGTGC
>DASUPZ010000050.1:0-6055 GCA_036280855.1 Pyrinomonadaceae bacterium
TCAGTTTCCATTTTCACCTCACGCGGTAACGATTCCGCCGCGATGGCCTCGTCCAACGGCAGCGTGTCTGCCGTCGACACTTCCAAGTCATACGTGTCCATCAGCTCTTCTTCCGCCGGCTCTGGGACCTTTGGAAGTTCCGCTGTTGGACGCTCTCTCTCGGCTGGCGGGCTGCTCACCAGCGCTCCCACCCGATCGATCAGTCGTCGAATCGATTGAAATGGTTTGGTCAAGATGTCATCCGCGCCAACTCTGCGCGCCTCCGCTTCGTCGAACGGCTCAAACGAGCCCACGAGCAGCACCACAGGTATGTGCTTGAGCTGCTCGTGTGTTTTGACGTATTCGCAGACCTCGTAGCCATTAGGGGAGGGCATAAAGACGTCTGCGAGAATAATATCCGGTACAACTTCCAGGAGCTGATCAATAGCGTCCCGGCCGTTGCCGACAGCCACGACTCGCACACCTTCGTCAGCGAACGTAAGGTCGATAACTTTCTGAATGGTGGCCGAATCGTCGGCAAGTAGGAGTTTGCGTCCAGCTAGCAAAGCTAATCCCTTTAGCTGAATTTGCACCATCGGCGGGGCCTAGTGCGTATGCACGGATGGCGCGGGCATGTCCGTCACGAAGCGAGACCTCGGGAAGAGGCCCCGACAGGAAACCTAACACCCGCGGGAAGCGGGCGTCAAGAAGTTTGTTTGCAGGATTTACAGGACACATGTAAATCTTGACAAGGCGGGCGCAGGGGAGAAGAATGAGGGCGCTATGATGAACCAGGCCGGACGATTGATTGTGGTCCTATCCGTGGTTTTCTCATTCGCGTTCATCCCGCGGGTAGCAGCCGCCCAGCAGCAGCAGGAACAGACCGCGGTAGAGGTGTTTCAGGTCCTTGAAATGCCCATCACTACCACCGACGCCGCACTCGTAAAAACTAAAAACGGTTACCTGCTAAAGTGCGTGCTCGCAAATAGCACTGAATTTCGACAACTCGGATTGAGATACTCGCTCGCCATCATCGACTCGATGAACGCAACCAGCGCCATCGTCAGTCGAAACGAAGGCTTCCGGCTTGCTCCCTACGAAACCAAAACGATCACTTTCAAAACACCACTCCGGCTAACCCTCAAAGGCGATGAACGTTTCGTGCTGATGGTGGAACAGGTCGTCGGTAACGACTACGTCTGGGACGTTCTGAAATCGAAAGACTCCCTCGCCGCATACATCGAAGGCGACTATTCAGTCATGCCCAAGGTGCTGCGCGTCAGCAATCACGTTGACTCGCTAATGCCTATACAGTTACGCAGGTTGTTCTAGGGACCGGAGACGACGATATCGTCTGCCGTGTTCGCTTTGCCGTCGGGGCCGGCGGAACGGAGAGAGTAGCGATCCTGCTGGCCGTCGTAGTGGTAAGGACGGTGCCACGGATCTATGCGGATCACACGCGCGAGATAGCGCGGGCTCAAATGATCGATTAGCACTGATTCACTCTTGGAAACAACAAAGTAACCACGATCACGACGAAAGTCGCCCAACGCTTTCGCGACGGTCAACAACTCGTTCGCGGCCTCAGTGCGCTTGACCTGGTCCATCGCCGCAGGAATTCCAGAGACGCTCACCCAGTCGCGATTGCCACTCTTAAACTCTACGACGCTCCACCGTTTCGCCTCGCGCGCAAAACGAAAGTCGACTCGAACCAGAGCTGTCACGAGCGCCGACGACTCCGCGCCGAGCGACAACCCGAACGGCGACACCTCGCGAATCCTCACATCATCCGACGGCAACTGAATCCCAAGCAACTCGGCGATGAGACAACGCGCACGTCTATTGGTCAGTTCTGAGGACGATTTGATATTTGTGAACTGCGCCGGCGCATCACATTCCGCTCGCGGCAACTCAGCTCCCGCCGCTTGCGCAATCACGTCCAACCGCTCCCAACGATCCGGCCCGGTCCTGATCTCGCGCAACTCCCAAACGCCCTCGCGCAACCGCAGGCGAAAAACCGCTTGAATTTCGGCACTGACTTCCGCAGCTTCCGCACCGTTGGAGTTAAAAGACTGAATGCGAACAGCACTCGAGGGCAGAGACCACCCACCCATCGTCTGAATGGCTTTGCGAGCGTTGCTCTGGCTGAGATCGCCGTGCGCCTGAACCGGCGCCAGCAAACCCAGAAAGAGGCAGCCAAACCACAGCCGTGTTCGCAACATTTAGTCGGCAGTCTTCTTCCCGATCAGCATCTGCAACATGATCTGGAGTTGTCCGGTGGTGAAAGGTTTCGGCAGAAACACCATCGCGCCTGCTGAGAAACTGTCAGACGACAATTTCGGATCCTGCTCGGCGGTCATCATCATCACCGGAATCTTCCGTAGTCGCTCTTCATCCTTCATGAAACGAACGAGCTCGGGTCCGGAGATGTGCGGCATTACCACGTCGAGAATCGCCGCAGTGAAGTTTGGATCTGACTGCAGGATTTTATAGGCCTCGCGCCCGTCGCGCGCGGTCACCACTGTGTAGTTTTCTTTCTCGAGGATGGTGGCAATCAAGCGCAGGATGGCCGGATCGTCATCGGCCACCAGCATGCGCCGGTTTTCGTTTGTAGCTGCGTCGTTATTGTCCATGTGAGTGTGCTTCTCAACTTTTCAAACTTCCACTGCCCTGCAACTCTCGCCCGCTTGTGTGGAAAGCTCGGCTGCAAGTTTGATCGCGGCAACCATACTCGAATGTTCCGCGAGCCCTTTGCCTGCGATGTCAAAAGCAGTGCCGTGATCGACCGAGGTCCTGATAAAAGGCAGTCCCAAGGTTACGTTAACTGCCTCACCAAACGACAAACACTTTACCGGAATCATCGCCTGATCGTGATAACAAGCGACGACCGCGTCAAACTCTCCACGCGAAGCGCGCAGAAAAACCGTGTCCGCCGAGTACGGCCCATGCACATTAATATCATCATTGCGACGAGAAGCCTCAATGGCCGGCATGATTTCCGAAGCCTCTTCGACCCCAAACAGCCCGCCCTCAGCTCCGTGCGGATTCAGCGCCGCCACTGCGAGCCGGGGCCGCTCGATACCCCAGCGCTGGAGCTCGCGATGCGTAAGACTGATGACTTTCATGATGCGATCGCGTTCTACGAGCCTGATTGCTTCCGACAACGGCACGTGCGTTGACAACAACACGATGCGAAGGTTGGCGGCGACAAAAGCCATCGCATATTCCTCTGCGCCCGTCAGATGTGCAAGAAACTCCGTGTGACCAGGAAAACTATAACCGCCCAGGAAGAGGGCGCGTTTGTTGATCGGCGCAGTCGCAATCGCATCGATGCTGCCCGCAGCGCAGAGTTCAACTGCCGCTTCGATGTAACCGGCAGCAGCTTTACCCGCAGCGCCCGACTCGATGCCGGGCTCGATAAAGCCACTGATATTGTCGAGATGATAGATGACTGGTTCGGTGAGTTTGTCCGGAAAGGTCTCGCCGGTACGAATGATGTCGTAACCCGATTGAAGATCAAGAGTGCGTGCGGTGTGGGCGAGCAACTGTGCATCGCCGATGATCACCGGCACGCAAACTCGTCTGATCTCCTCTTCGGCAACAGCTTTGAGAACGACCTCAGGCCCAATCCCGGCAGGGTCTCCCATCGTAATGCCGATGCGCGGCAAAACTCGCCTGGGTCGAGGTCCAGGATTCGTTGAGCTTTGGTCTGAGTGTCGCATGGCTTGAGGCGACGCACTGTTGTCCAGAGCGAGGAACTCAGGGCGAGGCTGCGTTCACTTTTTATGCGCTGGCTTTTTCAACCCGTTCGTCGGCCTTGTAGATGTACTTGATGTTCCGTTTGAGAATCAACAGATTCGGTGCACCCTTCCGATTAACCTTCAGCGCGCCACGATCGTACCACTCGATCGTGCCTTCAATCTCTTCGCCGTCAGTTAGCACGATAACCATCGGAGTGTGAGCGTCGATCTGTTTCTTGTAATAAAAGATTTCCGCGTTTGTTTCGTTGGGAGGCGGAACTCTTTTCTTTACCTGGACCGACGACGACGCGTGTTGTTGTGCAGCACGTGCCTGGCTGCCTTCATTCGAGGCGCGGGAGCTCCCATTCGAACGCTCTCTGGGCTGCGGAACTTCTCTGGCTTTGCCCTTCACTTCCGCGAGTGTGGTTCTGATGAGTTTACGATTCACGTGATTATTACCTCCAAAAAAAATCAAAGGACGGGGTGAACTCCACCCGGTCGAAAACTTAGCGATGTATAGGACACAGGGCTTAGATGTCAGATCAGTGTCAAACCTTCTCGCAGGCTGCGGCCCATCCGAGGAGAGGAAACGAACATTACCCGTAATGGAATTTCCTGCAAGGAATGACCGACATGCTACACAACAAAAGAAGAAAAAGCAAAGGGGAAAAACTGGTTCATTTCAAAGATTTAGATGCAAGAAACTATGCTAGACACGATTACAGGATTAGCATGATTCACATACCAAAAAAAGTGGGAAGGCCCGAAGTCGGCCTTCCCTTTAAGTGGGCGATAAATATGATCTCTAGTCAGCTTTCTTTCGAATGAAAGTCGGCACGTCGAGATCATCAACTCGCGGATTGCCCATCATCGGCCGCGGGAGATCGTCGGACGGCCTTGCTACGAAACGTGGCGGCGGCGCGGGAATCGCCGTGGTCGCAGCGGCAGACACAACTGATGCGGCTTCTCTGTCAAATCCGGTCGCAATCACAGTGATCTTCATCTCGTCAGTGAGATCCTCGTCGATCACTGCACCAAAGATAATGTTTGCATCATCGTCAGCCGACTCGCGGATGATCGATGAAGCAGCATTCACTTCAAACAGGGTAAGGTCAGGCCCGCCGGTAATATTGATCAAAACACCTTTCGCGCCCTGGATAGTTGCCTCTTCCAGAAGCGGGGAGGAGATCGCCTGTTGAGTCGCTTCGATAGCGCGGTTTTCTCCAGTTGCTCGACCTGCGCCCATCAGCGCCATGCCCATTCCCTGCATGATCGACTTCACGTCGGCGAAGTCGAGATTGATCAAACCGGGCACGGTGATCAGATCGCTGATGCCCTGCACTGCCTGGCGCAGCACGTCGTCGGCAACTTTGAACGAGTCAGCGAGGGACACTCCGCGATCGACTGTGTGCAGGAGACGCTCGTTAGGGATCGTGATGACAGTGTCTACACACTCGCGCAACTCTCTCAATCCCTGATCCGCCTGTTGCATGCGACGGCGACCTTCGAAGTGAAAAGGTTTGGTCACTACGGCGACTGTCAACGCATCGAGCTCGGTCGCGAGTGAAGCGATGATCGGTGCAGCGCCGGTGCCGGTGCCGCCACCGAGACCGGTAGTCACAAACACCATGTCGGCGCCTTCAAGCACTTCGATGATCTTGTCAGTGTCTTCCAGCGCCGCTTCACGCCCGACTCCGGGATCTGCCCCCGCGCCCAGTCCTTTAGTTAAGCGACTGCCGAGTTGAATTTTGATCGGGGCGCGCGATCGCTTGAGGGCTTGAAGATCGGTATTGGCAACGAGGAACTCGATCCCCTCGATGCCTGCTTCGATCATTCGATTGACAGCGTTGCTGCCACCTCCACCGATGCCGATTACTTTGATCCGTGCGCCGGTGAGTGGGGGATCATCATCAATGAAAATATTAATGCCTGTTCCGGGTTGACGAGTGTCCGGTGTCATAGTTAGTTCCTCTCTCCCAAAACGGGATGGCGTCCAAGGCCTCTTCCTTCTATGTTGGGGTTCTTGAGCCATCGGCATCGATATCTGGCGGACAATATCTTGTGCAACCGGGGCGCAAGCATACAACAACTTGTCAGAAAATACTAAATCTATTTTTGAAACGTGAGACAAAATGCGTGAGCTTCCCAGTCGAGCCACGCCGGCTCACACCTGTTCGTATCTCCGCGGCTTGAGTGCGATATGCGAGTAGTGCCAGACCCGCAGCCGCAGCCCATGCAGGACTCTGAATGTCTTCGACCAGACCGCCGAAACGATCTCGTTCGGGATAACCGATCCGCACGGGCGCATCGAAGACCTGTTCCGCGATCTCAGTCAT
>DASUPZ010000051.1:0-8988 GCA_036280855.1 Pyrinomonadaceae bacterium
CAAGCTTCTTCTGGCGTCCGCGTCCGGTAAAGATCAGCCACGACGGGCGCAGCATATTCAGCGAAACGCGACTGGTCAGACGCTCGTAAAACGAAGCGCCTTCTTCGATATTTACTTGTCCGGCCAGACTCAGTTGCAGCAGCTTGTCAGTAGGCAGTTGCCCGCGTCGCTCGCCCATCGCCACTACGATCCGGTCGATGTTTTCGCGTTTCACAATCTCGTCCAGCTCTTCAGTCAGGCCAATCACGCGGGGATTGATCAGGCTCTTGCCAAGTAACTCGGCATCGGTGCCGACAAAACCGACGATGCGATATCCCGCGTCAGGACGATTCAAAACTTCGCGCGCCATCTCCACTGCCTGCGAGCCCGAGCCGACGATCAAAATGCGCTCGCCGAAATCGGGATGGCCCAAAAACCAGTGAATCGAGACGCGCCACGAAACCATCAACGTGAGCGCGAGCGGCAGAGAGATCAGCGAGATGCCACGGCCGAGCATCAAGTCAGGAAACAGGTAAAACGAAAACGCGAGCGCGATCCATGCGAGACCGAGTGCCTGTACAAGCCGGAGCACAAGCTCGCGCCGGTCGTGCATCACCAGGAAGTCGTACAGATCGAAAAGGTAGAAAGCGGCGAGGCAGAAGAAGCCTGCCACGGCGGCTTTCCAGTAGCCGTGCTTCTCGACCAGTTCGAAAGGCGCGCCTTCCACGCCGACGCGCAGGTATACGGCGGCGATAATCGAGCCGTAGACCAGCGCCGCTTCGGCGATGATCAGTAGAAACGTTCGTCCGTTGAAGCGTAGGGCTCTCAATTGACGGCCGCTACCTCCTCTTCAAGTCTGTCAGCCTTCACAGGCGGCATTTCAGTCTTTCTTCTTTCGCGGTTGTAGTAGCGCTGGCTGTAGTAGTAAGAAGCTTCTTCCGGTTGCTCCTCAGTACGATTCAGAACCACTCCCAGCAGACGCTCGCGAGGCATCTGTTCGAGCAACTTGTCGACTGTCGAGTACCGGGTCTTGCCTGCTCTTACGACGAGGAGACCGCCGTCAGCTCGCGACATCAGGACGTTTGCATCAGTGAAGATCCCGAGCGGCGGAGCATCGATGATGATGTAGTCGAACATGCGACGCACTTCACTCAGGATCCGGGCATAGCTTGGACCAGACAACAACTCGGCAACGTCATCGCGCGGCTGTCCACCAGGCAACAGGTGAAGACCGGCAGGCTCGAGACGAACGATCGCATCTTCGAGACGCAGTTTGCCGCCGAGCACTTCAGACAAACCACCGGTAGCTTCGATGCCGAGATACTCGGTGGCGCAGGGGCGTCGCAGATCGCTGTCGATCACGAGGGCGCGCACGCCTTCAGTTTGCGCCAGCAGCCATGCGAGATTCAGTGCCGTAAGTGTTTTGCCTTCGGCGATGCCTGCACTCGTGACGACGATGGCCCGCATCTGCATACGCTCGCCGGCCTCGAGGACCTTCGTGCGCAGGTTGCGAAACTGCTCGGTATAAGCAGAGCGAGGCTGGCTGACTGCGATCAAGTGAGGTTCAACGCGCGCAGGAGAAATGTCATAACTGACAAATGCTCCGGCGCGCGTTGCCTCGGCAGCGCCCAAAGTTGCCCCAGCATCACGCGAAGCTATTCCGCCGGGGAGTGCCGACCCGCCGGGTACATCCGCAGTGTGCGCAGTGGACGCTGAACTTCGCGCCGTTCTACCGGACATGATCGTGGAGTTGCTTAACAACTGTTCCTCGATCTCGTTCACGGTGGGCAACCCGGTAACTCTCGGGCTTTCCTTACGGCGCTCTGATTTTTCTACAGGCTTCGCAGCAGCGCCCTGATCGTTGGCGCTGTGTCGTCTCATGGCATCAAAAACTCGTCCCATCGATTCTCACCTCGTATGATAGGACCTATAGGTCCTATCGGACTTATAGGTCCTATTCTTATGGTTGCTTTAGTGAAACCTGTGTTACTTCGTCGGTCTCACCGTCACTCGTCGCGCTTCCCGCATTCCATAACTCAGCGCGTCCGGCCGACGTAAATATTCGCGCGGGAGCTTCACGCTCTTCGCCCGACTGTCGACCACGCTCGGAACGGGGCAGCATGTCAAACGTGTCCGCCACGTCTTCGATGATCGACCGTCCGATCGTTGTATCACCGGCGGCGTAACCCGCGAGCAGTGCGTTGTCGCAAAGATTGTTGATGTTGCGCGGGATACCTTCCGAACACCGGAAAATGTAATCGACGGCTTCCGGCGAAAAGATGTCGGTGCGCTCGGCGCCCGCCACGAGCAAACGTGAAGTGATGTAGCGATCGGTCTCTTCAACGTTCGGAAGAGGCTTGATAACGCAACGCAGGGCGATGCGCTGTTTCAACTGGCGCAGATCCGGATTGTTCAGGACTTCTCGCAACTCAGGCTGGCCAGTCAGGACTATCTGCAACTGCTTCGCCGTGTTTGACTCGAAATTCGAAAGCAACCGGATCTCTTCGAGCACGTGCGGCGACAAGCCCTGCGCTTCGTCGACGATCAGCACGGTCCGCAGTCCGCGCGAATGACGCGATTCGAGGGCACGGCCGAGCTCAAGCAACAACTCCGACTTCGTTTCCCACTTCTGCACGTCGAGCAAAGTGGCGACGTGCTGGTAAAACTCCGGCACAGACAGTCGCGGATTGAAGATGTAAGCGACGAGCACTGTGCGATCGAGACGCTCCATCATCCAGCGGAGGATCGTCGTCTTGCCAGTACCCACTTCGCCCGTCACCACCACGAGCCCCTTGCCGCTTTCAATGCCGTAGTGCAGGTTGGCCATCACTTCCGTGTGCGACGGAGTGAAGTAAATGAATCGCGGATCGGGAGTCAGCGCGAATGGCAACTCTTTTAGACCATAAAATTCTGCGTACACTCTGTTTGGACCTCCAGTTTCAGCGACAAGCTCCTACGAGCGACCTGACGACTGCATCAGGAATTCGAAAACGTGTGTGAGCTTGAGCGCCAGTGCCAGCATGGGAATGCTCACGATCGTGGCAACCACGCCGGCTGCAAGTAACAATCTGCGACGGCGGGGCACCGCGCGAGCTTCGTCGGGTGTCAACAATTCCGGCACCGCGAGAAGCACGGGCAGGCCGGTGTAATGCCGGGCATCTTCGGAATTCTGAATCGTCAGCAGGCGTGGTCCTTCAACTACTCCCACGAGCAGGAGTCCAAGACCAAGACCAACTGCGAGACCAATACTGCCGAGCGTGAGACGCTTCGGAGCAACCGGTTTCGAAGGCAGGTTTGCAGGGTCAATTACCTCGATACCTTCGCCCTGCTGCTGCGTAGCGGCATCCGCGTTGAGAGCGATCTTCTGTTGCTGGCCCAGCAGATCGTCGTAGGCGGCCTTCTTGGTTTGATACTCACGATCGATGGCGCCGAGGGCGACCGCAACTCCCGGAACTTTGTTGATACGGTCGACAATCGACGCGATATTCTTCTCATTTTCGGCGAGCATTTTTTGCTGGCGTCTGATTTCGCCTTCCGCAATCCTGATCTCGTTTTCAGCGGCATTCACCGACAGATTCGGCATCTTTTCAAGACGTTCCTGTTTCGCTTTGATCTTGTCTTTCCATTCCGCAATCATGCCGTCCATCTGTTCCTGGATCTGGTCGACCTCTTTCTGCTTTGCCAGCACATCAGGGTGCTTTTCCGTGTATTCCTGGCGCAGCCTCGTCAACTCGCCATCCATGGCGGCGCGGCGAGAAACCAGTTGCGAGTAGGCCATCGTGGTTTTCGGATCCGTAAGGTTTTCGGATGCGTCTTCGATGACGCGCTGGCTTTGCTCCTTAAGCAGGCTCAACTGGTTCGCAACCGCTGCGCGTCGATCTTGTAAACGACCGATTTCCGACATGAGCGCTTTCTGTTCTTCTCGAAGGCCTGAGAGCTGGTTGAACAGTGCGGTGTCTTCCTCGGGCAGGTTTCCAACGTGGCTCGACATAAAATCGAGACGCTGCTTATCAACGGCGGCAAGTGCTTCGCGCGCCTGCTGAACCTGATTATCGATAAACGCCTCGGCAGCCTTGGTCGAGTTGACCGTGCTGGCCGCCTGCGCGTTTATGTACTTGCCGGCGAGTTCAGAAGCGATTGCCTGGGCCGTCTTCGGATCGCGATATTTATAACTGATATTGAAACCGTTAGTGATGTCGTTACGCATCGTGTACGGCGCGACCTTGATGTCTTTACGCATCATTTCGATGACGCCTTCTGTCGCCTCGCCGCGCGCGCGCTCCACTCTGTACAGGTCGTACTTCTGGATCAGCGGTTCGAGCTCGCTGCGGCTGGTAACGACTTGCGTGATGCTGGACATTTGCCGCGCCAAAGCATCCTCGTTGCCTGTGAGCACGACTGACTTGGGGAGCGTTGATGGTCTAACGACGATCAGCGTGGACGACTCGTAGACGTCTGGCAGGCGATAAACAACCCACGCGACGGCGGTCGTGATCGCGATGGCTGGAAGGATGATTAGCCATTTACGCTGCCGTAAGATCTTCAGGTATTCACTTGGTTTTCGTTGTCTGAACTCAGCGCTCATATCGCACTCCTGTCTTCTCTCTGTGTTGCCTAAAACGAGGCCAAAGCCTTCTTTGCGTCTTCAACCTCGGCGAACGGGGCTTTGTCCGAAAGCCTGATCGCGGTTTCAAGTTCACGTCGCGACTCTTCCCTGTCGCCCTTGTCTTTCAAAGCCATCGCGAGATGGTAGTGATAAGTGGCGCTCGGCGGGACGTTCTTCGTCCGAGCTTCTGCTTCGTTAATCTCCACTGCCTTACGCAGCTGCTCGACAGCCGCAGTGTGCAGGCTCTTTTTGTAAAGCACCCATCCGAGGGTGTCGATAAATCCGGCGACGTTCGGGTTTTTCTGGACCACTCCCTGGGCCAGCCGCAATGCTTCGTCGAGATTTCCCTTACCAGTGACGGCATAAAGCCACGCAAGGTTGTTTGCGGCAATCACGGCATTTGGATCAATCTCAAGCGCCTTGCGGTAATTTTCAGCCGCGGCGTCGTGGTTTTTGCGCTGATCCTCGAGAATTCCGATCAACGTATAGGGCGTCGCGTTATCAGGGCGCAGTGCAGTGATCTTCCGGTATTCGGCAATCGCGCGGTCTTCCTGTTTCGACCTGATGTAGAGCGTGGCTAAAGCCGAATAAGCCGGCAGGTAATTCGGATCGAGCTGGATTGCCTTGTTGAGCTCCTGCTCGAGACCGGCGCTGTTCTGCTGGTAGCCGTAAACCTGTGCCTTGAGAAAATGTAACCAGGCGACATTCGGATAAGCATTCAATGCCTGGTCCACTCTCGCGTTGGCCTTGTCGATCTCCTTGTTTCTCGCGTAAAGCGTGATGAGACCATTCAGCGCGTCGTAGTTGGTGGCATCGACATTCAACGCCGACTCGAAAGAACTGACAGCTTCATCGAATTTGTTTTCAGCCAGGGCAACGAGTGCGAGGCTGTTGAAGACCTGCGGATCCCTCGGCGCGATCTGTTTCGCGATATCGAAATCGCTCCGGGCAGCCGCGAAGTTTTTTAACTGAAACTGCGCAGTGCCACGCGCGAGGTGAGTGCGCTCACGAATCTCGGCCAGGAGCTGCGGCGAGTTTTCACGATCGGGAGCAGCCTTGTCCAAACGCTGGAGCAAGTCGTTTGCAAGTGCGACAGCACCCTTTTGATCTCCACCTGAGAGGCTGAGTTGAAGTTGCATCAGCTTCCCTGGGAGGTAATCGGGATAATTTTTCTCGAGCTCGGCAGCGAAAACGCGGGCCTTGTCGAGGTGGCCCAGCGTGAAGTTGATCCGCGCCATGAAGTACAGCGCTCGCTGGGAGTTTGGTTCCTGCAGCAGGACTTCGTCCAGATCTGCGATCGCGCTCTTCAAACCGTCAGGCTGTCCGCTCTGGGCGTTCAAACGCGCGCGGAGCAAGAGGGCCTGCCGGTCTTTCTTGTCTTTCTTCAGGGCCTCTTCGATCTGCGTCTTCGCAGCCTGCGTGTCACCGCGGGTCAACAAAATTTCAGCCAGACGGTAACGGCCCTGGATGAAATCCGGCGACTTCGCAAGAATATCCTGGTAGATCTTGACCGATTCGTCAGTGCGATTGATCGACGAATAAAAGTCGGCGAGCACTGCCTGGCTTTCGGGTCGATCCGGTTGCAGCGCAGCCAGTGCTTTGTAAGATTGCTCGGCTTTATCAAACTGACGGCTGACGAGATAAAAGCTGGCG
Source organism: Pyrinomonadaceae bacterium (assembly GCA_036280855.1). Lineage (GTDB taxonomy): Bacteria > Acidobacteriota > Blastocatellia > Pyrinomonadales > Pyrinomonadaceae > PSRF01. The sequence goes on from DASUPZ010000051.1 coordinate 6,239, forward strand.
AGCACGAAGTGGGCGTTGCGATCCGTTGGTCCTACCTCAACCGCCTTTCGCAGTTCAGCCTCAGCTTCGGCCGTGCGATTCGACTGTGCGAGAAACTTGCCATACTCGGTATGGGCTACCGCGGAGTTTGGGCTTACTCCAATCGCTCTCTTGTAGACTTCCTCGGCTTTGTCGCGTTCCCGCGTGTAGCTGTAAAAGCGGGCCAAACTGAGGTACGACTCCACTCGCTGTGGATCGATCTCGACGGCGCGGTTCAGCTCTTCAAAAGCCTTGTCTCTCTGGTTCTGGGTGAAGAGCACACTTCCCATCAGGATGTGGCCTTCGATGTGGTTCGGATCTTTTTCGAGAACTTCTTTGGCGAGCCGTTCTGCTTCCGCGACGATGTCGGCGCGGCTGCGGCTGCCGGCGAGATAATAGTTACCGAGCTTGATCCGCGCGTCGAGGTTTTCCTTGTTTTTGTCGAGGTTGACCGTCTTCCGCAGCGAGTCGATCATCTCGGGAACGCGTTCGAGACCTTCGAATGCGCGTGCCAAACCCCAGTGAGCGGCGACGAGATTCTCGTCAATCTGGATCGCATTGCGATACTCGAGCGAGGCTTCCTGAAACTTTGACTCCTTCAGGTAAGCGTCGCCTCGCGTCAGGTGTTCAGCTTTGGTTTGTTCGGGATTGGCGCAGCCGGCAAGAGAAATTGCGACTGTGAGCAGTAGACAGAAAAAAGCTGTCTTATAGACGTATCCGCGGCACTCGGTTTTCATATTCACTCCAATGATGCTGCCCGGGAGAGTTGGACAGCCATTATTTTTCCCTCAAATTGTTCCGGGGGCCGGCGGGCAATGCCGAAGATCCCTTTCCAACCTGAGACAAATCTGAGAAACGTTCAATTCCTTACGATTTCCGAAACTATAAGCCTTCTTTGCCGGTCCCTGTGTCCGTTATGGTACAAACTCGGGCAACACGACCGATGCAGCAGAAGAAAATTCGATGGCCGCCTTTTCCGCATCCTCGACAGAGCCGCGAACCGGAACCGTCACACGCACCATCGCTCCATTAGACCTGCGCAACCGCACGCTATCAAAAACAGTGTAGATTTTGCCCCAGTATTCGCTGGCGACATTTCGTCCTCTACCCTGATACCAGTAAATCATCAGACTTCTGTTCTCGCCGTTTTCGATCACATACTTGTTTGCGACGAAACTCGAACCATCGGGTAATCCGACCGTCGCTTTGCCGGGCTCACTCAATTGCCACCCTGATCCTGGCAGGCAGTTCAGTGGGCTGTGATAAGTGGCGCCCGTGCGTTGTGTTGCGTAGTAACCAACGTAAAGATTAGCGACAGGCCCCTGAGGTTTTCGAAAATCCCTCAGCAGGTAATCGCTAGCTTTCAAGACCTTAAGAGTTTCGTCATCAAGTAATTGATCGGTACCCGTTCTTTGCCAGGCGCCGATGGTTTGGGGAAAGTCTTTCAGAGCCTTGCGCTCGACATGAGCTTCGCCGAGGTATGACCAGGCGTTAACAACGGCTCCAACCGAAAGGAGGAGAACCAGCAGCAGACCGAAACGCAAAGATGATTTCATAGCTCTGAGCCCTCGGCCACTGGGTTGATAGAAACAGCCGTGTCAGGCGATTTTCTTTCGACTGACTGCTCGCCGGCGGACGGAGCCGGTCTGAGGCGATCAAGAATCATGCCAATACCGAACAAAAGTATGAAAGCCACGATATATATGGCCCATCCGGAAAATGAATGGAAAAAGCCGTCCGCCACCTGTGTTCCGTAATAATGCGCCAGGACACCGGTGCCGCTCACTCTGAATGCATTAGTCAAAATGGCAATCGGGACTGCCGAAATGATGAGAATCGCAGCGCGCCAGAACCAGTAATTCCTGAGCCAGCCAAAACGGCCGCCGGGTTTCGGCGGATCACCGGACGGCGTGTGTGTAAAGTAAGCAAACACGACGGCCAGCGTCATCAGGGTCATCAGCGACCGGATGCCGCTGCACGCTTCGACTACCTCCAGTTTCTTCGTGTCGAAGGAGTTTAGCGGTTTGAGCTCGATGATGTTTCCCTGCCGCAGCACTGGAATTCCGAGCATGCTCATGGACCAGACCGCGCAGCGCGAGGCGAATAACTGAAGTGGAAATGCGATTTTATTAAAGATAATTGCCGGGATCGGTATCGCCAGCAACAGCAGGCCAAACGGCACGATCAGCAGTCGCAGGAGCGGCAGGCCCCAGAAATAGACCGTGATCCCGGACAAAAGCAGCACGAGAGACATTCGCTGCGTGTAGAGTTCAGCGCCCGCGACGCCGGCCCAGAGCGCGAACAACGCAAAAAGGATCGCGGCTCCGCCCAGCAATAGTGATGGGTTGAACCGTGCCTGCGCGAGCTTGTCACGCTGCGACCAGATGATGTAGCCGATGATGAAAGGGATCAGGAGGCCGTGGGAGTAGTTCTCATCGAGCCACCAATCGCGAAAAAGCTTCGAGAAGACGGTGGCGTAAGCAAAAGCGATGGCGAAACTGATAGCAAGACCTTGCCACAGTTTCTTGGTGGCCGGGACACTCATTACCAAAATTCCCTTGATTAGTCGTCGCAAGAAAAGGGCAAATTCCCTCGCGAAAACCGTAAAGTGGCGTTAGCTTATATCAAATGGCACCGCGTGTAAAACACCAGGCACCTATCTACCAGATCTGAGAAACGTTTAATGCTCGAGAATTTCCTGAATTGAAACCTTGGAGTGCGGCGGCCTGGCG
>DASUPZ010000052.1:0-5907 GCA_036280855.1 Pyrinomonadaceae bacterium
GTTACGAAGACCGCGGCGTGTCGAAGAAAGAAGCTGAACGCCGTGCATGGGCCACTGTGAACAAGGAATCCGGAGGCGGAAAAAAGAGCGGCAGCGGTCGTGGAAAGAAGTCAAACAAGAGCGCTTCGAAGAAGGGCGGCAGGAAAGCCGGAAGAAAGAAGTAAGAGATGGCGAGTAGAAGTACAAGCAGGGTTAACAGGAATGGCGGCAAGACCAAATCAAATGGTCGCGCCGCAAAGAAGGGCGTACCCAAGGGTAAGCTCGAACAACCGAAATCGCCGATGCCGGCGCAACACCAGGCGAAGCCGGGCATCGAAGCGGATTTAAAACTGAAACCGAAATACGAAGCGCCACACTACGCGGGCGCAGGAAAACTAAAAGAGAAGGTTGCGCTGATTACGGGTGGCGATTCGGGCATCGGTCGAGCAGTCGCTGTTCTGTTTGCGCGAGAAGGCGCGGATGTCGCGTTCACTTTCCTGAAGGAAGAAAAGCGCGACGCTGAAGAAACAAAACGCGCGATCGAGGCCGAGGGCCGGCGTGCACTTCCCATCTCGGGCGACGTGCGCGATCCGAAAGTTTGCAAAAAGCTCGTCGACCAAACCGTGCGCGAGTTTGGAAAGCTCGACATCCTCGTGAACAACGCTGCTTTCCAGCAACACCAGGAAACGCTGGAGGACCTCACCGAAGAACAGTGGGACCAGACATTCAAGACAAACATCTACGGCTACTTCTACATGACGAAGGCAGCGTTGCCGCACATGGAAGAAGGAAGCGCGATCGTCAATACGGGATCGATTACCGGTCTCGAGGGAAACAAGCAGTTGCTCGATTACGCATCGACGAAAGGCGCGATTCACGCGTTCACGAAATCCCTCGCACAGAATCTTGTCGAGCGGGGAATCAGGGTCAACTGCGTTGCTCCCGGACCAGTTTGGACACCGCTGAATCCATCGGATAAGCCGGCGGAGAAGGTGGCTGAGTTTGGTGCCGACACACCGATGAAGCGGCCTGCGCAGCCGGAGGAGATTGCTCCAGCTTTTGTTTATTTCGCTTCTGAGATCGATTCGAGTTATGTGACCGGAGAAGTATTAACGTTGCTGGGTGGTGAAACAACTGCGGCCTAGGTGCGGTTTAAGGTCGCCCTTATTTAACGAGGAGGATAGAAATGGCAGACAACAGTAGTGCTGCAAGCACTGGAATCGTGGCAGTTCTTGTGATCTTCGTAATCCTTGTGGTCGCAGCATTGTTCATGTTTGGTGGGCGATTATTTGGCGGAGACAAACGGATCGACGTCAACATCGGAACACCGGCGAAGTAGGAGATAGGTCCTATAGGACTTATACGACCTATAGGACCTATAGCTTTAATCGATGAAGGACGATTCACAAGCCACCACATCCATCTGGATGTCGACGGCAAACACACCTGCACAATCACGGCTGAGAGAAAGCATTCGCACCGATATCTGTATCGTCGGCGCGGGTATTGCCGGATTGACGACGGCGTATTTACTTGGACGTGAAGGTCGTTCGGTAGTTGTTCTGGATGATGGTTTGGTCGGCGGTGGTATGACAGGACGCACCACCGCCCATCTCACCAACGCCTTTGACGACCGTTACGTCGAGATGGAAAAAATACATGGCGCTGAAGGCGCGCGGCTGATCGCTGAGAGCCATACGGCTGCAATCGAAAAGATCAGCGAGATCGTAACCCGCGAAAAGATCGACTGCGACTTCGAATGGCTCGACGGATTTCTCTTCGCAGCCACGCCCGATCACCTCGAATTGTTAGACGACGAACTTGCAGCTTCGCATCGCGCGGGTCTGGTTGACGTCGAGAAGGTTGCGCGAGCGCCGATTGATTCGTTCGACACGGGCGTCTCGCTGCGCTTTCCACGCCAGGGACAGTTTCATCCGCTGAAATATATGAATGGTCTCGTCCATGCAATCATGCGCGACGGCGGCCGCATCTTTGGTGAAACTCATGCCACCAAGATCGAAGCAGGTCACTCCGTCCTAATCGAGACAAGCCACGGCCCTATCGTCAAAGGCGAAGTGGCAGTGGTCGCGACGAACACTCCCGTAAACGATCGTGTAGCAATTCACACGAAACAAGCTCCTTATGTGACGTACGTCATCGGAGTTCGGGTTCCAAAAGACTCCGTCACTCGCGGGCTCTACTGGGACACCGGAGATCCCTATCACTACGTGCGTCTGCAAACGGAAGACGGATATGACGTTTTGATTGTCGGCGGCGAAGATCACAAAACCGGCCAGGCTAACGACGGCCACGAGCGCTTCGCACGGCTCGAGCAGTGGACGCGTGAGCGATTCCCGCAAGTGCTCGAAGTTCAGTTTCGCTGGTCCGGACAGGTGATGGAACCCGTCGATGGTCTTGCTTTCATCGGCCGCAATCCTCTCGACGACGACAACGTTTACATCGCCACTGGTGATTCTGGGCAAGGCATGACGCACGGAACTATTGCCGGCCTGCTGCTGGCAGATTTGATCCAGGGACGAAAGAACAGTTGGGAAGACTTGTACAACCCATCGAGAATTAAATTGAAGTCGTTGCCTGAGTATGCTTCGGAGAACATCAATGTCGCTGGACAATACGCTGATTACGTAACGCCGGGCGATATTAGTTCAGAAGCGGAACTGAAACCGGGCGAAGGCGCCATCATCCGCGACGGCCTCTCGAAAATTGCGATTCACCGCGATGAGAATGGGCAAGTACACAAGCGATCGGCGGTGTGTCCTCACCTCGGCTGCATTGTCGCGTGGAATTCGACCGAGCGGACGTGGGACTGCCCGTGTCACGGTTCGCGATTCAGTGCAGAAGGTAGTGTCTACCAGGGCCCTGCGAATACAGACCTGAGTCCTTCGGAAGACAAGTAAGCCAAACTTAAACCCGGCTTTGCACGAAAGTGCCCTTTGACCTGTCTGGTTGCGGCTATGCCGCCGGATGTGCGGCGAGGCTATGCCTCGCCGTTCAACTCTAAATTGTGTATGGGCTGCGCCCTCGGTTCGGGCTTTGCCCCAAGGTTTATGGGCCAAAGGCCGAACCAGGGGCCTAGCCCCACCACTGAAGTGAACTCCAGCCGGCGAGGCATAGCCTCGCCGCACATCCGGCGGCGAAGCCGCAGCGAGGAGGTCTAAAGTGATTTCGTGCAAAGCCCACTTAAATCTTTCCGAACACAAAAACACAAAGGCACGAATACACCCTTCAAGTGCGTTCGTGCCCTTGTTATTAACTTTCGTGAAAAAACTAAACGGCTCGTCGCCCGGTCACGAGGTTGATGATCAAAACGACCACCGCGACCACGAGGAGCAGGTGAATAAGCCCGCCGCCGACATTCGAAAGCAAGCCAATCAGCCACAACACCAACAGAATCACGAGAATTGTCCACAGCATGATTCAAATCTCCTTTTGTACAGAACCGAGCGCGGTAGCGCCGGGTAAATCTTTTGCCTAACCAGCAGTAAAGTGAGCAACGTTCATGCCAACGGTCTGATCGCACGAATCTTCCTCTTCGGCCTGCATCACAATCATCCGCTTTTAGACACGTGGGGAGAGTTATGTTTTGAATCAGGTCAACAAACGCTTGGACACGGCGCGATAAACTGATTATCATTCACAACGTAATTCGATCCCATCTATTTGGCTCGCTCGACCAGAGCGTGGCCATGCTCGGAAAAATACAGATGAGTCGCGAAACAGAACAAACTTCTGTCGAGCCTGTACCCGAAGGCAAATATATCTATTGCATCATCGAGACCGACGAGCCACGTTCGTTCGGTCCAATGGGTATAGGTGGCCGCGGAGACGAGGTTTATACAGTTCATCACAAAGGCCTGGCGGCAGTCGTTTCAAACACGCCACTCGTGGTTTACGACCCCACACGTGAAAACGTGTTTACTCACGAGCAGGTGAACGAAACAGTCATGCGCGAGTTTACTGTTCTGCCGATGGCCTTCGGTGCTTTGTTCCGTACTGAGGAAGACATCGTCGAGCTCATACGCGGAACTTACGACGCGTTGCGCGACGTGCTCGCAAAGATGGAAGGCAAAGTTGAGTTTGGCTTGAAGGTCAACTGGGACCGCGACAAGGTCACTCTCGAACTAGAGGAAAAGGACGACGAGATCAGGCATCTCAAGGAACAGATAACTTCCCGCACTACCGGCTCGACGTATTTTGCGCGCATGCAGCTCGGACGTTTGATCGAAACTGCATTAACGGATCAAGCCGACGCTTACATTCGCGAAGTCTATTCGCAACTGCGCGACGTCGCGGTCGCTTCGCGGGCCAACAAACCGATCGGCGATCGTATGATCATGAACGCGGCGTTTTTGATTGAACGCGATCGCGAGGCAGAGTTTGATCAACGAGTGAAAGAGATCGCGTCGAAGTACGAAGGCAAACTATCGTTCAAGTACACCGGTCCCTGGCCGCCATACAACTTCGTTCATATCCGGCTGAAGCTGGAGCAGGGAGTAACCGCAACGGAGGCGGTGCAACGTTAAGAGATGTTTCTGATTGACGATCTACTCCTCGCTCCGGTCAACGGTTTCAAGTTCATCCTTGGCCAGATTCAAAAGCTGGCGGATCAGGAGCTGAACGACGACACCGTGATCAAGGAGCAACTGCTCGAGCTGCAAATGCGGTTGGAGTTGGACGAGATTTCCGACGAGGAATTTGCGGAACGCGAAGCAGAGCTTTTCGCGCGGCTGCGAGTGATTCGCGCGCGGCAACTCGGGTTGATGCATGAAGCGATTCACACGGCAGATTCGTCGAGCTTTGTGATCGAAGTCGGCGGTGACGACACGCAGGACCGGACATAGGTCCGATAGGACCTAATAAGACCTATAGGGCCCTATTCGAGCGTTGAACGCGCGGTATCTTTTCTTTGGCGGCAAAGGCGGTGTCGGTAAAACCACCGCGGCATCAGCCACCGCTGTCTTTCTCCTCAGCAAGTTAAAGCGAAACGAATCGATCCTGCTGTTCTCGACGGATCCGGCGCATTCGTTATCCGACAGTCTCGACGTCAAGATCGGCAACCGGTTGGTTGAAGTGAAACAGTCGCGCGGCGCTCGTCTGTTTGCATACGAGATGGACGCGAGTCTCGCGCTCGAGAGGTTTCGTACAGCGCACGGGAAAGTGCTCGCCGAGATCGCCGAACGCGGGACGCTGCTCGATCGAGAAGACATCAACGAGCTGTTGAGTCTTTCGCTTCCGGGGTTGGACGAAGTGATGTCGCTGTTTGAGCTGAGCGAGCTCGATCGGGAAGGGAAGTATGCGCACATCGTTGTCGACACGGCGCCGTCGGGTCATACTTCACGTTTACTGCGCTTACCGGAAGTTTTCGATCGCATGGTGAAAGCGCTTGACCTCATGGGTGACAAGCATCGGTATATGGTCGCTCACTTCGCGCGCCGGAGAATTGTCGCAGATGAAGTCGACATTTTTTTGCGTGATCTAAGCCAGCGGATCGAGTCAGTGCGCAAGTTGCTGCATGACCAGGAGCAAACCAGGTTTGCACTCGTCACTATTCCGGAAGCGATGAGTGTTCGCGAGACAGAAAGGTATCTTGAACTCTTACGTGAGCAGGGCGTGCCCGTTAGAGATCTGATTATCAATCGCGTGGAACGGGAACACGACGATTGCGCGTACTGCCGGGCACGCGTACAAACGCAGCAGCCGTGGCTAAAGCAGATCAGAAAATCGTTTCGCGATCTGGAACAGCATGACGTGCCGTTGATGGCGAAGGAAGTGCGCGGGCTGGAAGATCTGAAAAAGATTGGCAAGCTGATCTGGGAAGTACCACAAAGCAGCGGCGGAAAACAGCCGGCGAGTCGAAAAGCGGTTTCGCAAGCAAAGATTCGAGACGGCGATTTCCCGTTGCTCACG
>DASUPZ010000053.1:0-4985 GCA_036280855.1 Pyrinomonadaceae bacterium
GCGCGCGCACTACGATCTCTCGCTGCCCGATTATTCGATCGACCGCGAGGCCGACTGCGCTCGTTTCGTCTCCAATCACAAGCACATGAAAGCTGGCTCCACGCTGGTGCGTCATGTCAAAAACACGGGCCAGGCGAAGCAGCGGAAGAGCTTTTCCGCGATACGGAATGATCTCGTTATTTTCCAGTATCCTGGTCGACGCTGACTCGACCTGCAGCACTTCCCTCACCGACGCCTGAGGCACCGCAAACTTCTGACCACTCACACTAACGATCAGCGCTTCCGCAATCGCAAGTGTCAACGGCAACTCGATCGTGAAAGTGGTCCCTTCTCCGAGTCTTGTGGCGAGTGATATTCGCCCGCCCAGTTCTTCCGTGGCCTTTTTAACTACGTCCATTCCCACGCCACGCCCGCTCTCTCGATCAGCTTCGCTGCGTGTTGTAAGTCCCGGAGTACAGATCAGATCCAGTAAAGCCGCATCGTCGATCTCGCCGCCGCCGTTAGTGAGGCCACTTGCTTTTGCCCTGGCGAGAACGCGATTCCGATCGATGCCGCGCCCGTCGTCGGCAATTTTGATAACTATTTTTTCGCCCGCGGTCGTTGCGCTCAGTGACAACAAACCCTCGCTTCGTTTCCCTTGTGCTTCGCGCTCGGCAACGGTTTCGATTCCATGACTCACCGCATTGCGCACCAGGTGCATGAGCGGATCCATGATTCGTTCCACCAGAAACTTGTCCATCTCGGTTTCGCCGCCGCTGAATTGCACCAGAATTTTTTTGCCGCTGTCCCGCGTAAGATCGCGAACTACAAACGTCATGCGCTCGAAGGTCTCGCCGATCTGGACCAGGCGCACGCGCATGACACTCTCGCGCAAATCTCTCAGTTGCCGTCCCATGCTCTGACTTGTTTCCTGGAGCGACCGCCAGAGTGCGGGCGGTGTCGTTCGTTTCAGCTCCGTCAGTTGCTCTTCGAGCCTGGTACGACTGATTACGAGATCGCCGATGATGCGCATCAGCTCATCGAGACGGTCGAGGTCAACGCGCACAACGCTCGCCGGAGCGATCGTCGGAACAGGCTGGCTTTCCCGAGTGCGCTGCGCCGTTTCGATTGGGGCCGGCGTGAACGTCAATCCGTCAGCTTCGAGAGTCTCGATTGCTGTCTTGTCCGCGTCGGTCGCGACGATAAACTGAAACGCAATCTCACCGGCACCTTTTACTACGGGCTTTGCCTTGGCCAACTGTCCAATCTCTTGCAACCGCGAGCGCACGCTGTTCACGTTAACGCCGCGCTCGGCTAGTTCGGCGGTAGGAGTGAACTCAACCTGCCAGCGCGTGGCCGCTGAATCGTTCTCCGCTGTTTCACTGTCTAAAGGTTCCGGGGGTTGCGACGTTGTGTCGCGCGTTACCGGTTCTGAAGAAACGGCTTGCACTCGATCCGCAATCTCGTCGATCGACGGAATGGGTTGATCGTTGCGACGCGCGTTTATAACGTTTTGGAGTAGAGAAACACCGTCGACAAGCGCGTCAAAGCCTGACTTACTCAGAATCGCCGTTCCTTCACGCAGCTCGCGGAGATAACTCTCGAGATGATGGGCGAGTTGTTCCGCGGCGCTCAGGCCGACCATGCCCGAGATTCCCTTGAGCGTGTGGAAACTGCGAAAGAGATTATCGAGTAGTGTGCGTTCGACAGCGCCCGTGTCCACTTCATCTTCAAGCGCGACCAACGAGCGACGGATCAAAACAAGGTGCTCGTCACACTCGGCGTAATAGTCGTCGAGGAACTGGTCGAAAAACTCGCCTTGATTGTCTGGAGTCGGAGTATCCATTAAGTCGCTCTTAGCAATGAGCCCACCACGTCGGCCAACTGCCGCGGATCAAAAGGCTTTGTCAGGTAACGATTCGCGCCTGCGGCTAAAGCTTCTGTACGGCTCGACTCTTCGCCTTTGGTCGTCAACACCACGATGGGAATGTGTCGATATGCCTGGTGACTTCTGACGAAATCGATCACCTCCATGCCGTGCATGTCAGGCATATTCAGATCGAGCACCATCAAGTCGACGGGTTCGATCGCAAGCCGTTCAATTGCCTCGAGTCCACTGCCCGCCTGGGTAGACTTCACCGTTCGCAATGCGCCCAACGACGTAATTACCATGCGTCTCATCGTGGGCGAATCATCAACCACTAAGATATTGTTCGTCTTAACTTCGTCCGGCATTATTTCAGGAAATGGTATCGGAGTGGACAGACTCCAACCGAAGGGGATTTGTAAAGAATCTGACGGGGGACGGATATTCTACGGGAAAGATCGGGAATTCACCAAAAGCGTTAAAACAAATCGGCGATCGGGCCGGCGTTGTACGCGTACCAAATGCCGAAACAGATGCTGAGTACCGCGGCGACGGTTTGGAGTCCCTGGTGAGCATTGGTCAGCTTTCGTGAGGTAAGCGCAAACGGCAACCCGATAAGTCCCGACATCAAAAGCATTCCTGCGATCGAACCCACACCAAAAGTCGCAACATACAGGAACCCGATCCACGGTGAACTAATCTGCGTCAGCACCAGCAGGGTCAATGCTCCGGATCCTGCCAATCCGTGCATCATTCCAATCAAAACAGGCTTCCATCCGAGACTCGACACCGCGTGTGAGTGCTGTGACTGCGCAACCGGTTCATGGCGGGTTTCGTCTTCATGAAAGTGAACGTGCGTGTGTGAGAGTCCGTTGTGACTGTGCTGGTGCACGTGAACTTCGGCGTTCTTGCGCAACGCACGCCTGAGGGCGCTGATGCCGAGACCTATGATCATGATCGCCACGCCGAGTTCCAACCAGCCGCTTACTGTTTCCGGGATCGCAATTCGCAACGTCAAAACGATTGCAGCGATGAGCAGAAGCGATGCCGTGTGTCCCGCACCCCAGAGCGCGCCCACGATGGCTGAATGGAAAACATTCTTGTGCTGGCTCACAATCGTCGACACGGCAACAACGTGATCCACTTCCGTGGCGTGTTTCAGGCCAAACACCAGACCGATACCTAAGACAGCCAGCACGCTCAATGACCCAACGTTCTCTAACATACAGGAATATCTACTATACGCGTGCTCCCAAGTACAGTACGCATCGAAACACAGCCCCCGAAATCTGCATCTGACTATTCTTGACTAATCGTTCCAGAAAGAGTATAAGAGTGCCGGAGGGGAGATGGCGCGGCACAAAGAGTTTGAGCGAGACGAGGCGTTGCAGAAGGCGATGGAAGTCTTCTGGGCACGCGGCTACGAAGCCACGTCCATGCAGAACCTCGTCGAGCACATGGGCATCAACCGGCAGAGTCTCTACGACACTTTTGGAGACAAGCACTCGCTTTACCTCGAGGCGCTCGACCGCTATCAGGAAGTGGAGTCGCGCAGGCTCTTCGAATTGCTGGAGAAGCCGGGATCCGTAAAGAAGGCGCTACGGAAATTGTTTACGAATGTGATCGAAGGGGCGTTCGAGGGACAGCGTCGCGGTTGTCTGATGAACAACGCGATGTCAGAGCTGGCCGGGCGCTGCAAGGCAACTGCCGAGAAGACTCGCCACAACATGACTGCGGTAGAAGAAGCGTTTCACCGGGCTCTGTTGCGAGGCATTAAAGAAGGTGAGCTGAAGGACCTCCGCGATCCACGCGCGGTCGCACGTTTTCTCTACAACAGTTTTCAGGGATTGGTGCTGACTGCGAAAGCAACACAGGATCGCAAGACTCTCGAAGACGTCGTCAAAGTGACGCTCTCGGTGCTCGATTAATTTTTTTCACTCTTTCTGGAACAAGTATTCCAGAAAGCACGCGTATAAAGGATGGAGGAAGAAAATATCATGGCAACACTGTTCGATCCGCTGAGGGTCGGAAACATAGAACTCGACAACCGCATCATCATGGCTCCGATGACACGCAGCCGTGCAAACGACGAAGGCATTCAGCCGCCCTACGTGGCGACATATTATGAGCAGCGCGCTTCTGCCGGATTGATCATCACCGAGGCCACAAACATCTCACCGATGGCGAAGGGATATGTTCGCACACCGGGAATCTACACTGATGCGCAGCTCAAAAGCTGGCGGCCCGTACCGGAGGCAGTTCATGCTCGCGGCGGCAGGATCTTCATGCAGGTCTTTCACACGGGGCGAATCGCGCTACCGGATTTCCTGCCCGGCAATGCACAGCCTGTTGCACCAAGCGCCGTGCGCGCTAAAGGGAAGAACTACACCGACGAAGGGATGAAGGAGTTTGTCACGCCACGCGAGATCACGAGAGAAGAGATCGCGCAGACCGTCAAAGACTTCGCCGCCGCAGCCAGGAATGCGATTGCTGCCGGCTTCGATGGTGTAGAACTGCACGCGGCAAGCGGCTACCTGGTCCAACAGTTCCTGACGACGAACGTCAACCTGCGCACGGACGAATACGGTGGCTCAATCGAGAACCGCACGCGATTCCTGTTCGAGGTATTGGACGCGATGGCAGCGGAAGTGGGCGCGGACAGAGTCGGGGTAAAATTTTCTCCACAGATACAATTCAACGATATCGAGGAGCTTGACGCGGATGAGGTTTACCCGTACATCCTCCAGCGTCTCAGCGAGAAGCAACTGGCTTACGTTTACGTGACGGCCGATTCGAGTTCGGGGTGGCACGCGAAGTTACGCCCACACTATAACGGCCTTTATTTCGCGGGTGGAGGTTTCACACGTGAGAGCGGCGCGGAGTTGTTAGCACAGGATGGCGCGGATGCGATCGTCTTCGGTGTGAAATTCCTGGCAAACCCTGACTTGCCCTTAAGGCTGAAACGCGACGCACAGCTTAACGAACCGGATTTCTCGACGTTCTACACGCCGGGCGAGCGCGGCTACATCGACTATCCCGCACTCGCGACGAGCTTCACAACTTAAGGTTCTCCTTGGAGTGCGGCGGCCTGGCGCCGCTTTGGTATCGATCAAGCGTTATCGATACAAAAGCGGCGCCA
>DASUPZ010000054.1:0-5476 GCA_036280855.1 Pyrinomonadaceae bacterium
TGGCGCCGCTTTGGTATCGATCACGACCGATCGAGTAACAAAGCGGCGCCAGGCCGCCGCACTCCAAGGTTTATTAGTCCTGCTTAACGCCCGAGGTTGCCGTCGCAGCAGCAGCCGCGTTTTGTTTCTCTATGTTCTCGGCGTAGTCCTGCACGAACTTCTTGAAATCGCCATGTCCCCAGCGCGTGTAGAAGTCGTACTTCTTCATCTCGGAATAGACCTGCTCAAAATCCCACTTGTAATGGTTGAAGCGGTAAACCGCGCCCATCACACCCGTGCGATGCCGGCCACCCGCACAGTGCACGAAAAACTTGCCCGTTTCAGGATCATCAACGAGTTTCAGAAATTGCTCGACCTGCGTGCTCTCAGGATACTTCTTCGCGATCATCGGAATGTTCACATAGCGCATTCCGAGCGCTTCGACCTTCGGCTTCTCATACTCTTCCGGATCCTCGCGAAGGTCGATCACGGTTTTGATTCCAAGTGCTGCTAACTCTTTATATTCGTCTTCCTTAGGCTGGCCACCGCGGAAGAAACGTTCGTCCATCTGGCCGAAATTCTTTATTGATACTTTGGATTGGTTCTTTTCCTGGGTGAGGGCGGTTGCTGACGAAGCCAGAACTAATGCGACGGTTGCTAACAGAACAGAAAGGTAGCTGCGACTTGTTCTCATTCAAAAACTCCTTGATTTGAAAAAGGTAAATCGCGACTGAGATTCCGCACATTTACCTGTGGTTGTCACTTTGACTTCTACTAACTTGACCGTATCAATCTCAGGCAGGCCGGGCATTTGCGGCCTGCGGCACACGCTGCGGTCTCGGTCCCGGATTCGCAGGCGGGACCACCTTGTCGCCCAGCGCCTCACGAAAAACCTGCCGCATATTATCAACAAACACGAACCGAATGTCCTTAAACGGCTCTTTCGGCACTTCATCGAGATCCCGCCGGTTCTGTTGCGGCAAGAGTATCGTAGTCACTCGCGCCCGCCGCGCAGCCAGGACCTTTTCTTTAACGCCGCCAATCGGCAGCACGTTCCCGCGAAGAGTTATCTCGCCCGTCATCGCCACATCTTTGCGAACCGGTCGGCTCGAAAGTGCAGACACCATCGCAGTGGCGAGGGTGATGCCCGCCGAAGGACCGTCTTTCGGAATCGCACCTTCGGGGATGTGGATGTGTAAATCGTAGTTGCTGAAGTCTTCTTCGGCGATGTCCAACTCTTTTGCGCGTGACTTCGCGTAGGAATAAGCAGCCTGTGCTGACTCGCGCATCACGTCTCCGAGCTGTCCGGTCAACACGAGGTTTCCCTTCCCTCTCATGCGGAGCGCCTCGATAAAAAGCACGTCGCCGCCAAACGCAGTCCAGGCCAGACCGGTGGCGACTCCGACCTGATCTTTCTTCAACACTTCTTCAGGAATGATCTTCGGCGCGCCGAGAAACTCGTGCAGGTTCTTCAGCGAGACTCGTATGCCGCCTTTATGGCCTTCGGCGATCTTGCGCGCGACCTTCCTCGATATCCGGCTGATCTCGCGCTCGAGCTGGCGAAGTCCTGCTTCCTGCGTGTATTGCTGAATGACGGCTATAAGCGCAGTTCTCGAAACGTGCAGATCTTTGGCCGTGATTCCGTTTTCTTCCATCTGCTTCGGGATCAAATGGCGAATCGCGATCTCGCGCTTCTCTTCTTCGGTGTAACCGGCGAGCCTGATGACTTCCATGCGATCGCGTAGCGCGGGCTGGATCGTGTCGAGCACGTTGGCCGTGGTCATAAAGATCACGTTCGACAGATCGAAAGTGACGCCGAGATAGTTATCGCGGAACGAGTTGTTCTGTTCCGGATCGAGCACTTCCAGCAACGCCGATGACGGATCGCCGCGAAAGTCTGCGCCGACCTTGTCGATCTCGTCGAGCATGATCAACGGATTGTTTGTGCCCGCCTGTTGCACCGCCTGAATGATCCTGCCCGGCATCGCGCCGACGTAAGTTCGACGATGACCGCGAATCTCGGCTTCGTCGTGAACGCCGCCGAGCGATAGACGCACAAACTTACGATCGAGAGCGCGTGCGATTGAACGACCGAGTGAAGTTTTACCGACGCCCGGTGGTCCAACTAAGCAAAGGATTGGTCCCTTTGGTTTCTCTTTTAGTTTGCGAACGGCAAGCGCCTCGATGATCCGGTCTTTAACTTTCTCGAGACCGTAGTGATCTTCGTTTAGCACTCGTTCAGCTTTTTGCAGGTCGAGATTATCAACGGATGATCTGGACCACGGAAGATCGGTCATGATCTCCATCCAGTTTCGCAGCGTTGCTGTTTCGGCTGCGTCCGGGTGCATGCGCTCCAGTTTCTTCAGTTGTCGCAGTGCTTCGTCTTCAGCCGCTTTCGGCATTTTTGCGGCTTCGATCTTCTCGCGAAACTGTGCTGTCTCCTCAGCCAGTTCATTTCCCTCGCCGAGCTCGCTCTGGATCGCTTTGAGTTGCTGCCGCAGGTAAAACTCTCTCTGCGAACGATCGATGTCGGCGCGCGCCTGCGTGTTGATCTCCTGTTGGACCGTGAGGACTTCAATCTCCTTGTTCAAAAGATCGTTGACGCGTCGCAGCCGTGTGGTTGTATCGGCGATGTCCAAAACAGATTGCGCGTCTTCGACTTTGAGCTCGAGGTTTGAGGCTGATAGATCCGCGAGCCGTCCAGCGTCGTCGAGGTTTGCGATGATCGCCATCACTTCGGGAGAGATGTTTTTGCCAAGGTTCGTGGCCTTCTCCATCGACGCGCGCACGTTTCGCACTAGTGCTTCGACTTCCAAAGATCGTTCGGGTGGAAGCACTTCCTGCAAGACGCTGACGCGCGAACGCAGGTACTCGCCGGTGGCGTCGACAGATTCGATGTGTGCGCGTGCGAGCCCCTGGACCAGGATTCGTATGCGGCCGTCAGGCAACTTGAGCATGCGCATGATGACTGCCGCGGTTCCGACGGCGTAAAGATCTTCAGCCGTCGGCTCTTCTTTATCGAGGTCCTTTTGAGAAGCGAGGAGAATCATTCTGTTCTCCGCGAGCGCTTCGTCAACGGCCCTGATCGACTTTTCGCGCGACACGAATAACGGCACGATCATGAAGGGATAGATGACAATGTCGCGCAAAGGCAGCACCGGCAGTTCGCTCGGAATCTGTAATTGCTGATCGTTTTCGACTGCTTCGATCGCTTCGCTAAACTCTGGTTCTTTGATTGCCATGTTGTAAGCCTCACCCGAGTTCAAGGTTCAGAGTTCAAGCTTCAGCTTGTTTGCAAAAGCAGCAGTCTAAAGGCTGAACTCTGAACGAAATTACGGTTTGGTGTTCGCGTCCTTAACTTCTACCAGGACCTCCTCTCCTCTTCGATCCACGATTTTCGGAAGGTAGATATGAAGCACTCCGTTTTGGACTTCCGCGGTTGCATCGCGAATGGAAACTGTCCAGCGCAACGGCACGATGCGACCAAACTTTCCAAAGCTGCGTTCCGAACAAAGGTACGAGATGATCCGCCGGCGATTAGGACGTCGTTTCTTTTCACCCCAGATCCTTAGCTTGGTGTTGGTCAACCCGATCTTAATCTGTTCGGCAGTCACGCCCGGAAGTTCAACGCGAATCGAAATACCGTTTTCCGTTTCGCAAAGATCCACTGGCGGCGCCCACGTACCCGAAACCAGGGGATTCTCAGCTTCGGTCGCTTCCATCAAGGCAGCGTAGAGACGTCCTACACGGTCGCGAAGCCGCTGCACTTCGAGCCGCTCTAATCCGGTGGCGCGAATAGGTTTGATCATTACAAATTCCCCGGTTCGTTCGTTTTACTTTTTGCTGGATGCCCCGCTGTTTCTGGTGCGCACCAGGTGCTTCAACTCGGTCATGAATTCTGACACGTCTTCAAATTCCAGGTAGACCGATGCAAACCGAACATATGCGACCTTGTCCAGCTCTTTCAAGCGCCGCATGATCATCTCTCCGATTTTACTCGTCGGACGTTCACGTTCGGGAGATTCTTGAACATACTTTTCGATCGCATTGACAATGCTATCAAGTTTAGTCGACGGCACGGGACGTTTTTCGCACGCTCTCAACAATCCCGCCATTACCTTGTTGCGATCGAACGTTTCCCTGCGGCCGTCTTTTTTAACGACCATGTAGGGTATCTCGTCGATGCGTTCGTAAGACGTAAACCTTCGCTCGCAGCGAAGACACTCTCTGCGGCGACGGATTGCGTCACCCTCGCGCGATTCACGCGAGTCTACGACTTTGTCTTCGAGATACGCACAGAACGGACATTTCATCTCAGTAGAACCTCCAGCTCACGCCTTTTCTTCAACCACTTTTTCCGGTGAAATCATGGCGCGCAATTTTGTAAGACTCAGATCCCCCCTGATGACGTAGAAAAGTCCAAATATGACTGCTGGACCAAAATCAACGAGATGCAACACGATCGAGAGGGCAGCGGCAGTCTCCTTTGTCACACCCAGATAAAGTAAGGCGGCGGCAGTTGCGGCATGAAACGCACCGGCAGCTCCGCCCGGCGTCGGGACGAGTGAACCAACCAGCGACCAGCCGAGCACGAAAATCGTTTCCTGCATTCCAACGTCGAGATGGAAAGCTCTCATCACGAGAAGGTTTGCGGCGGCAATACCAAACCAGACCAGGGCGGTCCAGCCAATCGTCGCGGCCAATTCGCCGGCGTTCACAAGAACACGGAGCGCCTGTGCGAGCTGCTCGAATATGCGAAGGACGAGTTTTGCCAGGCCACGCGGGACGAAACGCCAGCGTGAGAAGAGGCGCTCGAAAAACGCGATTACCGTCTCAGAACGTTTTCTGAACCAGATCAGAAAGAGAATGCCGAGAACAATCGCCGCGAGCAGGCCGAATCCGCCGAGACGAACACGATCGAAAGAAAGCTCGAGCGATGCGGGTGGTTTGAACCAAATCAGGTTGATCGCGAAGATCAGCGCTACGGCGGTCAAGTCGTAAATACGTTCAACCAGAATGGTGACGAGCGAAGCACTCGGTCTGACGCGAGGGTCGCGCATCGAGAGCACCACCGGCCGCACGAATTCGCCCGCCCGCCCGACCAGAAAAACGGCGCTGAATCCTATGGTCGTAGCGGCAAACAGGTCGGCCAGGCGGGCGCGGCTGAGTGGTTTTAGCAACGCACCCCAGCGAAATGCCCGGAAAAGATAGGCAAGACAGATGATTACTATGGCAGCGACAAGGAGATAGGGATCGGCATCAGCGACGGCTCGACGGACCTCGGCCCAGTCCAATCCGCGGCCAAACCACCACAGTAGAAGAGTGGCAAGCAGGCACAGAATGCCGAATTCCACGTATTTGCGATAGCTTTGAGCGCTGGACACTTTAGTTGACTCTGACCAAGTCAAACCACAACATGTTGGGCCGGTCCGAGAGCCTACTACATGCGCGCAGTCAGGAGCAAACCTTGGAGTGCGGCGGCCTGGCGCCGCTTTGT
>DASUPZ010000055.1:0-4744 GCA_036280855.1 Pyrinomonadaceae bacterium
TCGCCTGTATTAGCGTCAAAGATCTGCGTGCCCACCGGCACGCGCACAATCAAATCCTCACCTTCGCGACCCGAGCGATTCGATCCTTCGCCGTGCGAACCGCGTTGGGCCGTGTGCTGTGGGTTATAGCGCAGGTGCAGCAGCGTGTTGAGCGAGCCATCAGCTACGAGAACGACGTCGCCGCCGCGACCACCGTCGCCGCCCGATGGACCACCACGCGGCACAAACTTCTCGCGCCGGAAAGCCGTAACACCGTTACCTCCGTCGCCCCCTTGCACGTGAATCTTGGCGCGATCAATAAACATTCTAAAAATTGAAAACGACGCCCAGGCGCGCAGTAATGCTGCTCAGGCGTCGCGAACTTTCGGGAAATCTTTTCTAAGCAGCAGTTTGCTCCGCTGGATAAACGCTGACGAACTTGCCCGATCGGCCCTTGTCTTCAAACTTCACCACACCGTCGATCAATGCAAAGAGCGTATCGTCTTTGCCGCGGCCGACGTTGTTGCCCGGTTTCCACTTGGTACCGCGCTGCCGTGCGATGATGTTGCCGCCGAGAACTTTCTCGCCGCCGAATTTCTTCAGACCTAATCGCTGCGACTGTGAGTCGCGACCATTACGAGATGAACCAACACCTTTTTTATGTGCCATTGTCTTTACCCGATCGAATCAATCTTTAACGTTGTGTAGTTCTGCCGGTGACCGCGCGTGCGCTTGTACTGTTTGCGCCGCTTTTTCTTGAAGACCACGATCTTCTGATCGCGACCATGGTCGACCACCGTCGCCGAGATCTTTGCGCCGTTGGCGCCTGCGGTCAGGAGGGTCTCGAGCTCGATAGAACTTCCGGCGTCGGCCTCGATCGAGGGCACACGAATCGTTTGGCCTTCCTCGACCAGGAACTGTTTACCGCCGGCTCTGATAATTGCGTGTGACATGTGTCTTTACCTCACGAAAAGTCGGATATTATAGGGCAACGCTCGTTGGAGCGGCAAGTCAAGGACGGCGCGGGCGAGCAGCAAGTATAGGTCGAACAGGTCCTATATGACTTATTGTCCTAATTCGGTATCCTATCGCCCCAGCGGCGCAGCGATTTTTCGCCCGTTCTTCGCCAAAAAATACTCCATAAAGTCCGTCCCAATGTCGCCCGCGCGGAACCGCGGGTCGTCCATGATCTTCTGGTGCAACGGGATCGTCGTCTTGATGCCTTCGATCACCATCGCCTCGAGCGCCCGCTTCATCCGCGCGATCGCCAGCTCGCGTGTGCGCGCGTGAACGATCACCTTCGCAATCAGCGAATCGTAAAAAGGCGTGACCTTGTAACCCGAATACACAAACGTATCGACACGGACTCCCGGCCCACCCGGCAGATTGAACGCAGTAATCACGCCTGGCGAAGGCGCAAACGTCTCAGGATTCTCAGCATTGATCCGGCACTCGATCGCATGTCCGACGATCAACAAATCATCCTGCGTGTAGCCGAGCGGCTCGCCTTCGGCGATCCGGATCTGGTTGCGAACGATATCCGCAAGCGTGACCATCTCGGTGACCGGATGCTCGACCTGGATGCGCGTGTTCATCTCCATGAAGTAGTAGTTGCCCTGCGCGTCCAGCAGAAACTCAACCGTGCCCGCGCTCGAATAACCCAACTTCTTACACGCTGCGACCGCCGCTTCGCCCATGCTCTTGCGCAACTCGGGCGTCAGCACCGTCGAGGGCGCTTCTTCCATCAACTTCTGATGCCGGCGTTGAATGGAACACTCGCGCTCGCCGAGGTGGATACACTCGCCGTATTCATCCGCGAGCACCTGTATCTCGATGTGACGAGGCTGCTCGATGTATCGCTCGATGTAGACACTGCCGTCGTTGAACGCCGCTGCGGCTTCAGTTGAAGCAGTCTCGAGTGCCTTGCCCAACTCCTGCTCGGAACGAACGATACGCATCCCGCGCCCGCCGCCCCCGGCCGAAGCCTTCACGATCACCGGGTAACCGATCTCGCGCACGAGCTTGAGGCCCTCTTCTTCCGAGGTAATCCCACCCGGACTACCAGGCACGATCGGCAAGCCCGCTTCGTTCATCGTCCGCCGCGCTTCGATCTTGTCGCCCATCAAACGGATGACGTTTGCGGGTGGTCCAATAAACTTGATGTTGCACGCGTCGCAGATCTCGGCAAAGTAAGGCGACTCGGCGAGGAAGCCGTAGCCCGGATGGATCGCGTCGACGTTGAAGATCTCCGCAGTGCTGATGATCGATGGAATGTTGAGATAACTCTGTGCTGATGGCGCTGGTCCAATACAGGCAGCTTCGTCCGCGAAGCGGACGTGCAACGAATCGCGATCGACGTCGCTGTGAACGGCGACAGTCTTGATCCCCATCTCCTTACAGGTCCAGATGATGCGGCACGCGATCTCGCCGCGATTTGCGATCAGGATCTTCTTGAACTTGCGTGGATTGAATGCCATCAGTAACTCACTAAAAAAGCACAAAATGCACGAACGAGACTTACTACCCTCATTTGTGCAAATTTGTGCCTTATTGCGGCTTGATTCCGAAAAGCGGCTCGCCGTATTCCACCGGCTGGCCGTTCTCAGCATAAATCTTGACTACTTCACCAATCGTTTCAGCCTGAATCTCGTTCATGAGCTTCATGGCTTCAATAATGCAAACCACTGTTTCCGGCTCAACATTGCTGCCGATCTTCACAAACGGATCCGCACTCGGAGACGGCGACCTGTAAAACGTGCCGACGATCGGCGAAGTGATAACGTGTACATCCTGATCAGCCGCGGCCGTGGTTGCTGTATCCGGGGCTGCGGGCGTTGGCGCCGGTGAAGAAGTTGGAGCGGGCGCTGGAGCACTCGCGTGCTGTGCCGCCGGTTGCGATGTCAGCTCAAAATGGAGCGGCGGCGTAGTTGGACCAGCGGACTCACGACGTAAGCGAACGCGAAAGTCTTCGCGCTCGAGTTCGAGCTCCGCCAAACCGTTATCGCGCATGAGCGTGATCAGCTCGCGCAGCTCATCGATATTGACTGAGGCACTCGGCGTCTCCCGCCGTGAGCGAGACTTGCGATTTGGTTGGTCGCTTTGTTCCTGGTTTTCTGACATCTGCCTCAAAAAGCACAAGGCACAAACGTTAGCGCGGTTCACACCAAATCAAAAACATTTGTGCTGCGCCTATTTGTGGCCGGGTGGCTACTCGTCGTTCGCCTCAGCTTTCGTCTCGCCGGCTGCTTCGTCCTTAGTTTCCTTCTCGCGGCCCGCTTTTCTCTTCTTGGAAGCTGCGGTCTTGCGTTTCTTCGACGCTTCAATCGCCTCTATCTCGCGCGGGTTACCGACGAGCTCGATAATCGCCAGCTCTGCGTTGTCGCCATCGCGGTGGCCGAGGCGAAAGATGCGCGTGTAACCGCCGGGCCGGTCGCGGTAGCGATCGCCGAGTTCAGTAAACAGGCGTCTCAACGCGGCCACACCCGCGGTCCTCTCGGGCCGCAGTTGTCCTCGCTTGCCTGTGGTCTCGGCAACGGTCGTATTGCCGGCGTGGAAAAAACCAGCCGCTTGCCGTCGCAGGTGCAACGCCTGCGCGTCGGAACCGTCGCCGGAAAGACTACGCGCGCGGCGCGACAACGTGATTGCGCGCTCGACGAATGGTCGCAGTTCCTTGGCCTTTGGCAACGTGGTGACGATCCGCTCTTCGCGAGAGTTGATCAAAGAAGTCGCCAGGTTGCGCAGCATCGAGTGGCGATGCTCGCTTGTGCGACCGAGTTTTCGATGTGCCTTTAAGTGTCGCATGACTCTAGTTCTATTCCTCGTCGCCGTCGCCGAAGTCAGACAGGTCCGCGCCGTCACGGCCGCCCGTGCCGGGGATCGGATTACCCTGCTCGTCAAACTCCATTCCGAAGTCGAGGCCCATGCCGTTCAGAATTTCCTTGATCTCGTTCAGCGACTTCTTGCCGAAGTTCTTCGTCGCCAGCATCTCGCGCTCGGTGCGTTGGACCAGGTCGCGAATGGTGCGAATATCGGCGTTCTTGAGACAGTTGTAAGAACGAACTGAAAGCTCGAGCTCGTCAACCGAACGATCCAGCTGATCGTTGCGCGGGAGCGGCGGGCGCTCCATTTTCGCGTAAGCAAAATCGTCCGTGTCTTCTTCGAAGTTGATGAAGATGGACATGTGGTCCTTGATCAACTTTGCTGCGAGACCGATCGAATCTTCCGGCTTCACGGAACCGTCGGTCCAGACTTCGATCGTGAGCTTGTCAAACTCCGTGTTCTGGCCCAGGCGTGCGGCCTCGACGTTGTAGTTAACTTTCTTAACCGGAGTATGGACCGAGTCGATCGGAATGTATCCGAGCGACAGGTCCTCGTCGAAGTTGCGATCGGCTGAAACGTATCCACGGCCGCGCTTCAAACGCATCTCGATCTTCAGAGATCCGCCTTCGCTTACGGTTGCAATGTGAACTGACGGATCGAGAATCTCGACGTCGCCATCGGCGTCGATGTCGGCGGCGGTAACTTCGCCCGCGTCTTCCCTGGAGATTCTCAGCGTCTTCGGTTCGCTGCTGTGAAGTTTGAAAGGTACTTGTTTTAAATTGAGAATAACGTCAGTGGCGTCTTCCACCACTCCCTTGATAGATGAAAACTCATGCTCGACGCCTTCAATCTTGACTGCGGTAATCGCAGCTCCTTCGATTGAAGAAAGCAGAGCACGACGCAGCGAGTTTCCAACGGTGGTCCCAAAACCTCTCTCGAATGGCTG
>DASUPZ010000056.1:0-6869 GCA_036280855.1 Pyrinomonadaceae bacterium
TGGCGCCGCTTTCATTTCGATCACGCTCGATCGATACCAAAGCGGCGCCAGGCCGCCGCACTCCAAGGTTTGAAAGCGTCGAAACAAAAAGAACACGTTTATGCACACGTCCGATGCAATAGAATGGCTCCCACTTTTGTACTTCGCGGTAAACCCAGGAGGCCACTGCATGTTCCAAACCAGCTTTTCTCTTAGCCGCATAACTATGTGCGGTCTTGTCGTTTTGTGCTCGATGATCACGGTTCAGGCCCAGTTCAGGGCCGGCATTCAGGGAACCATCTCCGACTCGAACGGAGCGCTCGTTCCCGAGGCGAAGATCGTTTTGAAACATGCGGAAACCGGAAAGATCCAGGAAACCCAAAGTAGTGAAGAAGGTTTTTATCGCATCGTGGGCCTTGCACCGGGCAAGTACTCTCTGACCGTCGAAAAGACCGGTTACAAGACGAGCCTTTCTGAAACCGTCACAGTGGCCGCCGAAAGTGTTCAGGGCCTCGACGTGATTCTCGAGACCGGCGAGATCACTGCGACGGTGACGATCACTGACGAAGCAGTGGCCCAACTCGAGACTGAAAACGCCAGCGTCACTAAAGGCATCACGCCCGAGGAAGTTAAACGGCTGCCACAGGTCGGGCGCGATCCTTATGAACTCGCGCGGCTGACGCCGGGAATTTTTGGCAACGCTTCTCGATCGCCAAACGGTAACTCTGGTAATCTTCCGAACAGTGTTGGACCAGGCGGATCCAACAACTCGATCTTCCAGACTGAAAACCAGCCGCAGATCACCGCAAACGGTCAACGTGTTTCCGCCAACAACTATCAGATCGACGGTGTGAGTGTTAACAGTCTTACGAACGGCGGCGCTGCCGTGGTGAC
The DNA here is from genome assembly GCA_036280855.1 of Pyrinomonadaceae bacterium. GTDB lineage: Bacteria > Acidobacteriota > Blastocatellia > Pyrinomonadales > Pyrinomonadaceae > PSRF01. The sequence continues at coordinate 874 of DASUPZ010000056.1, forward strand.
TCCGAACCAGGAGTCAGTCAAAGAAATCCATATAAGTTCGACGAGTTACTTAGCCGAGGACGGCAGAAACTCAGGCGCACAGGTCAAAGTCGTATCGCAGAACGGCACAAATGATTTTCACGGGAGTGCAATCTTCAAATACGACAGTCCGAAATGGAATGCCTTCAACAAGTATCCAAACGACTTTGGACGCGGGCGGACGGAGAGAGTCGAACGCTTCTTCAGGCAGTTTGGCGGCAGCCTCGGTGGTCCACTTTACCTGCCGCGCTTCGGCGAAGGTGGACCAGCCGTATACGACGGAAGGAATCGCGCGTTCTTCTTTTTCTCGTACGAAGGTCTGCGCGAGAACACGGCTACACCTTCAACGGTTTATGTTGAAACACCACAGTTCCGGCAGTCGATCATCAATGCTCGTCCGGGCGGAATTTCGGCCTCGATACTGGGCAGTTCCGGAGTGCAGCCACGCATAACCGAGGTGTTACAGCCTTCGTGCACGGATGTCCAGGGCGGCACTCCCTGCCAGGTTGTCGCCGGCGGTCTCGACGTTGGATCGCCAGCCTTGGGATTGGGCCAGTATTTGACTTTCGGAAATCTCGGCGGTGGTGGTCTCGACGGTATCCCGGACATTCAGAAAGTGATCATCGCTACGCCGACGACCAATAGACCTAACCAGTACAACGTGCGTTTTGACTTCACTCCCAGCTCGAACGATCAGTTGACCTTCAGCACATACCTGACACGAGCGTTCTTTGTTGGCAGTGATGCCGGTGCGGGCGGACGACCGCAAACAGACATCACCACAAAACCGCGCAATTCAGCTGCAACGGTTCTCTACAACCGCACGTTCTCAGCGACAACGTTGAACGAAGCGCGGTTTAACTTCACGCGCTTTGCATTCAACGAGGTCGAATCATCGACCAATACAAACTTCGGTATCCCAAGAGTTGAGGTCGAAAACCTTCTGACCGAAGGCAGGCGAATTCGTTTCGGCGCCAACCAGGCTGAGACTACGCCCGGCATCTTCTCCCAAACGACTTTCGAATTTCGCGACATCGTGAATCACGTGCGCGGCAATCACGGGTTCAGGTTTGGCGGCGAGCTTCGCAGGGAACGCAACGACGACAATCTCAACGGCGCCTCGCGCCCGTTGTACACCTTCGCGGGACTCTTCAACTTCGCGAACGATGCTCCGCTCTTCTATCAAATCAACGCCGATCCGCAGACTGGCGGCGCGGCCAACGCACAAAGGCATTTTCGATCAGGGGGTTATGGGCTGTTCTTCCAGGACAACTGGAAAGCGCGTCCGAACCTGACGTTAATGCTTGGTCTTCGTTACGAGTATTACGACGTGCTGAAAGAACGAGACAACCTCGTTTCAAACTTCGTCTTTGGTCCAGGTGGTGGTTTAGCGGGCTCGAGGGTTGAGCCGGCCAGTGAACTCTACGACCCTGATCGAAATAACTTCGCGCCGCGGATTGGATTTGCCTGGAGCCCGAAGCAATTCGACCTTCAGGACAAGCTTGTTCTTCGTGGTGGTTTCGGAATCTACTACAACCGCATCCCCGAAATTCTCTTCGCCAACACTCGCGGCAACCCGCCGTTCTTCGCGCGCTTTGCGATTTGCTGCGGCACTGCGGCCACGGATTTCGGGTCGCCTTTCGCGGGCGGGCAAATTTTCTACACACTCGGCACCAGCAATTCGCCGTTTAGTTTTCCCGCCAATCCGGCGCTGGCCGTCGGGATTGATCCAGCGACGGGCACGCCGCCGGATCGAACAGTCGAGATCTACGGTGCGCGTCGTGATACTCCGATAGCTTACGTTTACGCCTACTCCCTGGATGCTCAATATGCGTTGCCTTACAACCTGACGGCGACTCTTGGTTACCAGGGCAGTTCGAGTCATAAGCTGATCCGTCTCGTGAATCAACGCTTTATCAATCCTGTGATTCCGCCGGGCTTCTTTGCGTCTGCGGTGTTCATTCCCACGCCGGATGTAAACGCAAACTTCAACTCGATGAACGCGCGACTGAACCGCCGCTTCTCTCGCGGATTTCAGTTTGACGCTATTTATCGCTGGGCCAAGAGCATTGATACGCTCTCAGCTGAAGGTCCGGGTGCAGTAACGAATCAAACGTTTCCGCAGGATCTGCGGCAGGAACGTGGTCCATCCGACTTCGACGTCAGGCACAATTTCACGCTTTCCGGTTTATGGGAGCTGCCCATATTCCGCAATCGAAACGACCTTGCCGGTAAAGTGCTCGGCGGCTGGCAAATCAATGGAATACTGACGTCACACACCGGTTTTCCGTGGACGCCGCACACTGGTCAGTGTGTGCGTTCGGCAAACTCGAACGATTTCGTTTGTCCTTCGCGGCCAACGCGGTATTTCGGCGGCGCGCTCGAAGATACTGATAACGAGGCGTTCATCCGGCCCGGCGGAAATTTCCCTGGCGGCGGGTTGGCCTTCTTCGATCCGAATAACCCCGGTGGCGTGTTACCGCCGGGCATTGGCCGCAATTCGTTCCGTGGTCCAAGATACTTCGCAGTCGACTTGAGTGTGGCGAAGCGAACTGGCATGCCGTCGTTTTTCGGTGAAGGTGCGTTTCTTGAAGTGAAGGCAAATTTCTTCAATGCTTTCAATAACCTGAACCTGGCGCCGTTTGGGTTCTTCGCGCCAAACGTCGACAATCCCGATTTCGGCCGGGCGCAGAGTGCCCTCGCGGGTCGCGTGGTGGAACTCCAAGCCCGCTTTAGCTTCTAGTTTCAGGATGTACATGATTGTAAGGATTATCATGTAAATCATGTACATCCTGTAATCCTGTCAAAGGTCCCATGTCGAAGATAAAACAAGCTCGCGTCGTCTTTGTCGTCTTAATCCTCGTCTGCGTATTCATCAACTCGCCGTCGCAGCGGCCGCGAAACGTCGAAGAACGCGTCCATGCCCTCCTCTCGCAGATGACGCTCGCCGAAAAGTTGGGCCAACTCCAACAACTCGACGGCGAAGCGAATGGAAACTTTCGTCCTGAGCATCTCGATCTCATTCGCAAAGGTCTGCTTGGATCAACTCTCAACGTGCGGGGCGCACAACGCACGAACCAGGTGCAACGCGTCGCGATGAACGAATCGCGGTTGAAGATCCCAATCATCTTCGGCTTCGACGTGATTCACGGTTATCGCACCATCTTTCCGATTCCCCTCGCCGAGGCGGCCAGTTGGGATCCGTCGCTGGCCGAACGTTCTGCTGCAGTCGCCGCGCAGGAGTCAAACAACTCCGGCGTGCGCTGGACGTTTGCGCCGATGGTCGACATCGCACGCGATCCGCGTTGGGGTCGAATCACAGAGGGCGCCGGTGAAGATCCGTTTCTCGGTGCTGCGTTCGCGCGAGCGCGTGTGCGCGGTTTTCAGGGTGACGACTACGGTGCGCCTGACAAAGTTGTAGCGTGTGCTAAACACTGGGTTGCGTACGGCGCCGCGGAAGGCGGTCGCGATTACAACACGACCGATCTTTCCGAGAACGTGTTGCGAGAGATCTACTTCCCACCGTTCAAGGCTGCTGTCGACGCAGGTGTAGGCACGTTCATGAGTGCGTTCAATGCGATCAACGGCGTTCCAGCAACCGCGAACACATTTACCTTGACGAAAGTGCTGCGTCACGAATGGAACTTTGACGGTTTCGTCGTGAGCGATTACACGTCGGTAAAAGAGTTGATCAATCACGGTGTGGTTGCCAACGAAGAAGAGGCTGCCGCGGCTGCTTTGAATGCCGGCGTTGACATGGAGATGGTGAGTCGCAGCTATAACGCTTTCGGTGAAAAGCTCTTGTACGGGAACAAAGTGTCGATGGCCGCGATCGACGAAGCGGTGCGGCGTGTTTTACGGATCAAGTTTCGCCTCGGGCTCTTCGATCGTCCTTATACAGATGAAGCGCGTGAAGCGGGCGCCCTGCTGAGGCCCGAGAGTTTACGTCTTGCGCGAGAGGCCGCCGCACGTTCGATGGTGTTGTTGAAAAACGATCGCAACACGCTCCCGTTGAACAAGAACATCGGCTCGATCGCCGTGATTGGACCACTCGCCGACGATCGCCGTGCGCCTCTCGGATGGTGGGCCGGTGACGGCAAAGAGGAAAACACGATCACGCCCCTCGCAGGAATAAAAGCTGCGGTGTCTCCGCAAACGAAGGTTCTTTATGCGAAGGGTTCTGAGGTGCTCGATCCGTCGACAGCCGGTTTCCAGCAAGCGGTCGATATCGCGAAGCAGTCGGACGTTGCAGTGCTTTTTGTTGGCGAGATTCACGAGATGGTCGGTGAAGCGGCGTCGCGCAGTTCGCTCGATTTACCGGGTCGTCAACTCGAGTTGGTCCAGGCAATTCATGCCACGGGTAAGCCCACGATCGTCGTGCTTGTGAATGGAAGGCCGCTATCGATCGGCTGGGTCGTTGATAACGCCCCCGCGATTCTTGAATCGTGGATGGGCGGGAGCCAGTCGGGTCATGCGATTGCTGATGTGCTGTTTGGCGACGTAAATCCCGGCGGCAAGTTGCCGGTGACTTTTCCGCGCAACGTTGGCCAGGTACCGATCCACTACAACTACCTGAACACGGGCCGGCCGCCTGAAGCTGCAAATAGGTACACGTCGAAGTATTTTGATGTACCGTGGACTCCCTTATTTCCGTTTGGTTATGGTCTGAGTTATACGACGTTCAAGATTAGCAATCTGCAGTTGAGCACGCCGCGAACGAGTGGAAACCTGACAGTGACTGTTGACGTTGAGAACACCGGACAGAGAATCGGTGACGAGGTGGTCCAACTTTATATTCGCGACGTGGTGGCGTCGATGAGCAGGCCGGTAAAGGAGTTGAAGGGGTTTCAGCGGTTGACGTTGAAGCCTGGTGAAAAAAGGCAGATTGGGTTTGTGCTGGATCGAGAGCACCTTGGCTTTTGGAATCGTGAAATGCGGTATGTGGTTGAGCCGGGTGAGTTCAGGGTCATGGTTGGTTCGAGTTCCGCGGATGTTATTGAAGCGAAGTTTGAGGTGAGTCCATAGAGTTGCCACGGATTTTTCGCGCTGCCCTCCTTATAGTCCTTGTCTTTCGAGCGTTTGCGCTCGGTGCACAGCAACAGCATGAAGCCTTCCTCGACGATCTCCAGCAACGCTCGTTTCGCTACTTCTGGGAGCAAGCGGATACGCAGACGGGGCTCGTGCCTGACCGCGCGCGCATGGACGGATCGGCGTTGCCGCCGAGTCATCAAAACGTCGCTAGTATTGCTGCTACTGGGTTTGGTCTGACTGGAATCTGCATCGCAGTCGATCGTCGCTGGATTGACCGGGCAGCAGCACTCGAACGCACGCGAAACACGCTGCGGTTCTTCGACACTCGCGCGTTTCAGCAGCGAGGCTGGTTTTATCACTGGCTCGATGCGAAGACAGGTGAGCGCCGTTGGAACAGTGAAGTCTCCTCCATCGACACGGCGTTGTTGCTTGCGGGCATTCTTACTGTGCGCCAGTGTTTTCGCGAAGACGCGGAAATCGTAAGTCTCGCGGATCGAATTTACCGCCGCGTCGACTTCCGCTGGATGCTCAACGGTGATCCGTTACTCTTGTCGCACGGTTGGAAACCGGAAACCGGATTTCTGCGCACGCGCTGGGACACGTACAGCGAGAACACGATTCTCTATCTCCTGGCAATCGGCTCGCCAACCTATCCGATCTCGCCGCGCTCGTGGCATGCGTTGTGGAAAGATCGTTATCGCTACGAGGGCCACAGTTACTTCACGACGATTGGCGTGCCGTTGTTCATGCACCAGTACTCGCACGCGTGGGTAGATTTTCGAAACAGGCGTGAAACAACCGGCGATCGCATCGACTACTTTCGCAACTCAATCGCCGCGACACTTGCGCATCGCGCGTTTTGCATGAACCTCCGTCACGACTTTCCGGATTTTGGGCCAGACGTGTGGGGCATCACTGCTTCGGACAGTGCTGAAGGCTATCTGGCG
>DASUPZ010000057.1:0-4522 GCA_036280855.1 Pyrinomonadaceae bacterium
TGGCGCCGCTTTAGTATTCGGTCACGCCCGGATCGATACCAAAGCGGCGCCAGGCCGCCGCACTCCAAGGAGGCGCGCACTACTATGGGCGCCTTGCCTGACAAGGTTATCGAGCTGTCACGCGCGATTCGCGAACTCGGCGGGCGTGCGCTGCTCGTCGGCGGCTGTGTTCGTGACGCCCGAATGGGCAAAGTGCCAAAAGATTGGGACCTCGAAGTTTATAACCTCGCTCCCGACCGCCTGCGTGAAGCGTTGGACCAGTTTGGTCCAGTGAACGTAGCCGGCGAAGCCTTCACCGTTTACAAACTCGGTCGCCATCTCGACGTTTCGATTCCACGTCGCGAACGAAAGTCAGGACGTGGTCACCGTGCATTTGTGATCGAAGGCGATCCCGACATGAGTTTCGTCGAAGCGACGAGGCGCCGCGACTTCACGATCAATGCAATCCTCCAGGATCCTCTAACCGGCGAGATAATCGATCCATTCTCCGGACAGCGAGACATCGAGCAACGTATTCTGCGCGCAGTTTCAGTTGAGACGTTTGCAGAAGACAGCCTGCGAGTGTTGCGTGCGGCGCAATTCGCGGCGCGTTTTGAGTTTGATATCGATCCGGCCACGGTTGAGTTGTGCCGTGCGATTGATCTCAGCGATCTGCCGGCCGAACGTATCTGGGGAGAGTTGGAGAAGCTGCTGCTGCAGGCGCAACGCCCTTCCGTCGGGATTGATTGGCTACTCAAACTTGGTGCAATCGAGAAGCTCTTTCCGGAGATCCAGAGCCTCATAGGCGTTGAGCAGGAACGTGAATGGCATCCCGAGGGAGACGTTTTTGTTCACACGCTGCTCGCCGTTGATCGCGCGCGTGAGTTGATCGACGATCTTCCATACGCGAAACAGGTGACGGTGATGCTCGCGACGTTGGCCCATGATTTCGGGAAGCCTGCGACGACCGAATTCATTGAGGGCAGGGTTCGCTCCCGTGGACATGAGGAAGGCGGGGTGGCGCCTGCCGAACAATTTCTGGATCGCATCAACGTTCATACGATCGACGGTTACAACGTGCGTGCGCAGGTGATCGCGCTCGTGCGCGAACATTTGAAGCCGGGCGAGTTTTTTAAGAAGCGTGATGAAGTTGGTGAAGGAGCTTTTCGCCGTTTAGCACGGAGGTGCGAGCCTGATCTGTTGTATCGAGTTGCGAAGGCGGATTCGCTTGGCCGCAATGCGCCGTGGGTGCCGCGCGAGCAGTGGTACGGGTCTGAAGCGCAGGAATGGTTTATCCAAAGATCGCGGGAGTTGGACGTCGAACAACGTCCACCCGATCCGATTTTGCTGGGCCGGCACCTGCTGGAGCTCGGAATTGAACCCGGCCCGCGCATGGGTGAGATCACGCGCGCGGTTTACGAAATGCAACTCGATGGGCGCGTCAGGAATTTGGACCAGGCTATTGAAGAAGCCCAAAAACTAATTCGCCAGTAGATCAGTTAAATACGGGCTGTTGTTGGCTGACGCAGTGAATCGTTCCCATCCCCCAGACCAGCGGTTCACAATTGATGGGAATTATGCGGCGAGCCGGGAAAAGACGCTGGAGAGTGTCCGTTGCGCGCGCGTCGTTTGCGTGACCAAACACAGGGAGCAGCACGACGTTGTTTGCGATGTAAAAGTTTGCGTAACTTGCGGGTAAGCGTTCCAGATCTCGACCACCGGTGCTCGTTCCGCCAACCACACCCGGCATCGGTAACGTCACGATCTCAAATCGATTTCCGCGCGCGTCCGTCATCGATTTGAGCCGCGCCAGGTTGTCATGAAGGATTTCGTAGTTTGCGTCCGCAGGATCGTCTTCCAGGGCACAGACGATCACGTTTGGAGCGACAAAACGAGCGATGTCGTCGATGTGTCCGTCCGTGTCGTCTCCCACGATTCCTTCGCCCAGCCACAGCACTTTTGTAACGCCAAGATAGTCCTTCAGGTACTGCTCGATCTCTTCGCGGCGAAGTTGCGGGTTGCGGTTTCTGTTCAATAAGCATTGCTCGGTGGTAAGCACACAACCGGCTCCATTGACCTCGATCGATCCGCCTTCCATTACGATTCCCGGTGAAAACCTCGGCAAGCCGATAACAGGTTCCAAACGGCGTGGGATGCTGTCGTCCTTCTTCAACTCTTCATACTTGTTTCCCCACGCATTGAAGATCCAGTCGTTAAATGCTCCCTCACTGTTTGGACCGATAACGAAGTTTGGACCATAGTCGCGAATCCACGAATCAACAGTTTCGACATGATGAAAGCGGATGTTCGCAACACTGGCAAACTCGCAACGCCGGCGCACCGCTTGTTCCATCTCCTCATTATCGACCAGCAGATCGACAAACTCGTGAGGCGTGAGCGCGGCGAGCATTTGCAGGTAGATCTCTTCGACGTGCGTGACCCTGTCAGGCCAGGTTTCCGGATCCTTGGGCCACGTCAGCCAGGTGGAACGATGCGGATACCACTCCGCAGGCATGTGGAAGCCGAGCGCCGCCGGAGTTTGTTTCTCGTATTCAGCCATCGAGGGTTTGAGATCGAAGAGATTTCAGCCGGAAGTACCTGTAGATGCCGAGAAGACTAATCAGTACCCAGAACACTTCCATTAGCAAAGCGGAGAGATTGAAGTCGTAGAGCAACGAGATCACGATCAAACCAGCTCCGACAGCGTTCAGCAGGGAGTAAGCGAGTGCATCGCTGCTGAGTTTATTCAGTTGAAGCATCCCGTAGGTGATCACCAGCACGATGACGCCGATGTTTCCAATCAGATCCAAAGGCCCGTAGCTCATACTTATTCACCACCAAATCTAAAACGCAGCCCTTCATAGGCATCGATACGGCGGTCGCGGAGAAAAGGCCAGTTCTGTCGCGTCTCTTCGATCTTCGAGAGATCGCATTCCACTACGAGCACTTCCTCGCGGTCGGCAGACGCTTTGGCAATGATGCGTCCAAAGGGATCCGCCACGAACGACTGGCCCCAGAAAGTCAGTTTTCCTTCGTGGCCCACGCGATTGACTACAACCACAAAAACCCCGTTTGCGATCGCATGACCACGCTGGATAGTTTCCCACGCCGAATGCTGTGCCTCATTCATTTCCTTTTCTTCATCCGGAAGCCAGCCGATTGCTGTTGGATAAAAGAGAAAGTTTGCGCCACCCAGGGCCGTCAATCGTGCTGCCTCAGGAAACCACTGGTCCCAGCACACGAGTGTGCCGACTTTGCCGTAAGTTGTGTCGTGAGTCTTGAAGCCGAGATCGCCGGGAGTGAAATAAAATTTTTCGTAGTAGAGCGGATCGTCGGGGATATGCATCTTCCGATACTTGCCCGCGATTTCCCCGGAAGCATCGATCATGACGGCGGTGTTGTGGTAAACGCCGGCCGCGCGCTTTTCAAACAGCGAGGCAACGATCACCACTTTTCGTTGTCGCGCGACTTTGCTCAGAGCTTCAGTTGATGGACCAGGGATAGTTTCCGCCAGTTTGAAAAGTTGAATATCTTCGGTTTGACAGAAGTACTGCGAGCGGAAGAGTTCCTGCAGGCAGACGATCTGCGCGCCCCGCGCGGCTGCATCATTGATGCCCGCGATCGCCTTCTTGAGATTGGTTTCCGGCTTGTCGACGCAACTCATCTGCACCAATCCGACGGTGGTTACGTCGCCCCCACGATTTTTCTTCGGCATGCGGCGAGTATACCTGCAAATCCTGCAATCATGTAGTAGGATGTCCGGTCATTTTTACCCCTTTATTGGAAAGAGTAAGCAAATGATCGATTTTGAATTGACTGACGACCACAAGGCGCTGGTGCAGACCGTGCGTGAGTTTACCCACAAGGAAGTTGCGCCTCATATCAAGGAATGGGATGAGAAGCAGGAATTTCAGCCATCAGTATTGAAGAACATGGCGGCCTTGAACCTGCTGGGTGTTTGCATCCCGGAGGAGTATGGCGGCGCCGGTTTCGACTACATCTCGCTCGGTTTAGTGTGTGAGGAGCTCGAAGCTGTCGACACGTTTATGCGAGTGATCATGTCAGTCCACACCGGATTGAATTCGCTCACGCTTTACACGTGGGGCACAGAAGAGCAGAAGCAAAAATATCTTGTTCCACAGGCGCGTGGAGAGAAGATTGCCACGTACGGATTGACTGAGCCCGGTGCGGGATCCGACGTCATCGGCGCACGTTCCACGGCGCGCAGGGAAGGGAACGAGTGGGTTTTGAACGGCGAGAAGATGTGGATCAGTCTGGCCGACGTTGCCGACAACTTTCTGTTCTTCTGCTGGACAGACGAAGAGAAGCGACGTCGCCGCGATCACACCGGTATGTCGTGTTTCATCGTCGAGCGGAGCATGAAGGGTTTTTCATCAGGAACGATTCACGGGAAGCTCGGCATTCGCGCCGGCAACACCGGTTACTTTTCATTGCAGGACGTACGCGTGCCGCAGGAAAACATGGTTGGTGAAGAGGGCGAAGGTTTCAAGATCGCGATGTTTGCACTCGAGCAGGGCCGATA
>DASUPZ010000058.1:0-4725 GCA_036280855.1 Pyrinomonadaceae bacterium
GCCTTACGATCGCGAGACGCAGGCTTGGTTAGCGCGAGTTATCGGCGAGTCGGCGGAAGAGTTGACTGCACGCGAGGCGCGTTTTCGCGACACGGCAATTCTCGACCTTATTCAGAAAGTTCAGATGGAAGTCGGGAAGGCGGACGTGTCGATGGTTGCGAGCTTCAATTCCGAAGCGCGCATTGCGAAAGGCCCGGTGACCGTGCGCGATATCGCAGGGCTTTACGTTTACGAAAACACGCTCGTGGTGCTCGAAGTTACGGGCCAGCAGCTCAAAGACGCGCTCGAACATTCGGCGAAGTACTACAAACCTTACGTCGCCGGCAAAACGTTGCAGGAACTGATCGACGAAAAGATTCCCGCCTACAACTTCGACATCGCCGAAGGTGTCACGTACGAGCTAGACATCTCAAAACCGATCGGACAGCGAATTCAGAATCTTCGTTTTCGCGGGCAGCAACTTTCGCCAACGCGAAAACTTCGTCTCGCCACAAACAACTATCGCGTGAACGGCGGCGGTGGTTACACGATGTACAAGGACGCGCCGGTCGTCTATCGATCGAGCGAAGAGATTCGCGAAATGATCATCGATTGGGTCGAGCGCAACAAAACCGTTCCCACTAACCCAAACAACAATTGGCGGATCATTCCTTAGATCTCACGCGAAGGTAATTCACCGCTCAGACACAAAGACACAAAAGAAACGTTAAATCCTGTTTCGTGTGTTCGTGATTTAATCCGCGGCCCATGCTGTTGCAGGCCCCAAACCTCATGATGGTCGGCCTCGGTTCGTTGCGTGACTCGCCACCCAGTTCCGAGCAGCCTCCCCTAACCGATGCAATTCACTTGCGCTGGGCGTTCAAACGCGAACTCGGCTTTCCGTGGTTTGGCTTCTATCTTTTTCGACGGCTTCATCAACGCGGGAATGTTTCGTGGCTGAGTCAACACACCGGCAGTTTGCAAAAAGGAACGTGGACGAGCACGCGGCTTCAAACTCCGCTCGGTGAAATCAGCAGTGACGCAAAACTTGTCCTGACTGACGACTTTCCACCGGCTGGACCCGTTGAGTTTGATCTCGATAATCGTGGATACCTGCGCGTGGCCTTTCCCGAGGCTGTTCGTCACGTCGAAACGCGCATCGGTTTTCGCTTGCGCCCCGGCGACCCGCCACCAGTCAGAAAAACAGTCACATTTACAGGTCGCAACGTCTCGCGAGGATCCAATCCGCGCACGGAGGACGGCGTTGTCTTCGAAACGCGCGACCGCAGCGATCGCCTGCGGCCGAATACTTTTATACGTTCTGTGCAAACGAGCTCGGGAACCATCAGCGGTCTCGGTTGCAAGTTCAGGCTAAGCATCACGCTCCCGCAGCCTGCAACTTTTGTTGAAGTGACGTTGACCGGCGCCGCGCGTCGCGATCGTCCTGAAGGCACGCCGGTGATCGAAGTCTTCAACCAGGATGGAACGCGAGCTGACGGCGCAGTGATGCGCGATCCGAGCAGTCGCGAACCGGAAACATTTTTGCTCAAGGGCCGCGCAATCACGCGCATCGTAATCGATGAGCGATCGACTGAAGACGACGATCAGGATCGCGTGCTTCTCAACGAGCTAAGTTTCGGAACTGCCGTAGTTTCGGAAGTTCGCGTGACTGCTTTTGCCCAGGCGACTCCCGTGCGGAGTGAGGTTGTGCGTGGATACGCGGGCCGCATCATTACGACGACGATCGAGTTTGAAGGCATCTCTGCGGTCGAGATGAGTGCCGGGCCGGCGGCTTTGATCGATCTCGGTACCGTGCCGTTTGCCCACGATGCAACCGCCGGTTGGGAACGCTTGCGCGACTTTCCGTACCCGCTGCGGTTGCCGATTACGCATCCTGATTACCCGTGCACTCCGCAGGCAAGTGAAGACTTCACGCGCTCAAAGCAACTCGCTGCGGATCGAATTCAATATGGCAGTTCCCAGCCGTTCACGTCGCCGGCTATTCCTAGCACGAATGTGGGGACGATCACCGTGACGAACGGTTCGTCGATCGTCATTGGCGCGGGGACGAATTGGACCACTGCGTTGCTCGACGCAGTGTTGCAGGTGAGCGGCGACAACACTGTGTACACCGTCGCGAGAGTCGAATCGGCGACGAGGCTCGTGCTGAGTCGAAACTACTCCGGCACGTCGCGCGGCGGCGTGCAGTATTCGATTGCGCGCGATCCGTTTGGCCAGCTTTACAGTTACCTCGCGAGTCTCGTCGCGGGAGGCAGAGCAGCGGGACCGATGGTCAGTCGCACTTTCGCTTCGGCGACAGGCGAAACGGGTCCGCACATGCCGGCCCAATCACCACTCGACATGGTCCTGCTGGGATCGCTTCATCCTGCTGTTGCGCAAATGAACGGTTTGTACTGGTCTGATCGCACAACCGACGTCGAGCAAACATACGATTATCTGATCATCGGCGATTACAACGGGACTGGTGAGTTGAATCCCGACAAGATGCTGGCTGTGTTGCGGCAGAGTGGTTTCGCGAACGTCGACGCCGCGATTGTTTACAACCTGCGCATGGGGCCGGCGCCGCCGCTTTCTCTACCAGAGCGACTCGAGGTTTATGCGCTTCCGGGCAGCAGCCGTAAAACTGAAACGGGAAACTTTGAAAGCTCAACAAACAATGCGGGCCTGCGTTGGGAACTCAACCGGACCGACCTCGGTGTGCTCCTTCCCGGACGCGCGGTCATGTATCACCTCTGGCGAGCGAACCTCGGAAACGGAGCGACGCCTGCGACAAACGCTCGCTACGATCTGCTCACAAAACAAGCGCCCGTGCTGGTAACTGAAACCGCAATCCCTGCGCAGACAGCGCCCGACTGGCCACCGTTTCCCCTTCACGCTATGGATAACGGACTCGCCGAAGGTTGGTACAGTTACCAGGTCAGCGGCATCGACATCTTCGGGCGTCACAGTGCAAACAGTGCGGCGGGCGTTTGGCGGCAATGGTCTCCTCAGCCGGAACCGAGGCCGTGGTATTACGTCGATCCGCCGGTTGATGCGGTGATTCATTCGTCTGCGATACGGCTACTCACCAAGATCGCTCCGCCGCCGCCGACTGCAATCGAAGCCTTCACGCTCGACCCCGGAGATCCGACGCTGATCAAAGACGCTGCGTACGTTGCGTGGAGGGAAAAATTTCCAAATGCGGTCGGATTACGAGTGCGCTGGGCATGGCCCGAAGCTCACATGGTCCAGGCGCCGCAGACACGCGAGTTTCGCGTTTATTACCAGCCCGGTCACTTGAATGCGCTTCCTGGCAATACGCGATCGGTTGTCGCGGCAAGTGAGTCGGAAAGCACTGTCACAACCGATCTTCCGAATTCAGAGTTGCCGGGCAGTTACGCCGGTGCGGCGCTGCAGGCAGGCGAGGATGCATTTGTGATCGTGGGCAGCGAGGCGGGGAGTCCGTTGCGTGTGCGAGTGCGAAACATTGGACCAGCGCACAAGATCGCGCCACGGAGCAACGTGCCGTGCACGATCGCGATCCCTCCGGTTTACGCGGCCGGCACAGCGACAGTTTGGAATGGATCGAAGATCGTTACCGGGAATGGCACCGGTTGGACCACGACTCTCGCGGGCCTGCTGTTTCAAATGGCGACTGACGAGCGTGTGTACCGCATCGCGCGAGTTGATTCGCCCACACAGCTAACACTCGAGCAACCGTACGCCGGCTTCAGTAAAAGCGAACGCGTTTACGGCATTCGCCATCCGCGCTTCATTGACTACTCGTTACCCGTCAACTGGCAACGTCGCTATCACGTCGTCAACTTCGATCAGAATTGGACGGCGGGCACTGATGCTGAAGGCCGTCCGGTTCGTCGCTACGATGTCTTTCTTTCTTTAGACCCAGCACAGGATCTCATCACAACTCGCAACAATCCCATCATCTACGCAAACATCGGCGTGAGCGCTGCCGACGATCGCTCACACACAGCAGACGATCCGAAATGGACTGGAACGTGGGCTGGACGTCCCGGCAACGAAGGCCGGATTGGACCACCGGCGAAGATCTTCCGCGTGCACAGGCACCCGCCGCCGGCTCCCTTGCTGCCGCGAATGCCGGAGCGGATGTTTGCATCGCGCGCGGATCAAACCGGTGTTTCGTTCTTCACGTTTCGGTGGCCCGCGTTGGACCAGACAAAAACTCACGTCTTTCGCGTGTTTGACGAGGCGCTGTTCAAAGTCGATTGGTCACAGCGCCCACGCACCGCTCTCGATCCAGCCAGTGGTTTCTTCCCGGCTGAATCGATCGATCCACGTTGGACCAGTGCGAAGCGACAACAAGTCGCGACCGAGCTCAACCAGTTGAACACGTTCGGCCGCGACGCAGCAGGCACGGCGCAAGCGTTTACTTACTATCGCAGCCTCTCTGCCGACGCGTTGCGCGTGCTCGCCGGACTGCCCGGCAACGACGCGGCGTTTACTCAGATCACCACCTCGCCTCTAGATCCCTCGGATCCCGCGAGCGCGAATCGTCGCGGCCCTGACGACCCCGACAACTTCCAGATCGGCGATCCAAACAATCCCCTCTCATCCGCGGCCCTGAAAATCTTCATCGACAAACTCGACGGCCGCACGACCAATCGTCACCTCTACCGCGCCCTCTACATCGACGACGCCCAAAACCGCAGCCCTCTGAGTCTCGCAACATCACCTGTTCACATCCACGATGTAAACCCACCGGAGCGT
>DASUPZ010000059.1:0-5757 GCA_036280855.1 Pyrinomonadaceae bacterium
GCGCCCCCCGCGCCTGCCTGCGTCACGGGCGAAACACCGGGAACCATCAACGCGAGCTGTGCATAGTTGCGGCCATTCAACGGCAACTCTGTTACCTGCTTCTCGGAAATGAGACTGCTGACCTCGCCACTGCGCAACTCTACCGAGGTCTGCTCACTCGTAACGGTTACGGTCTCCGTCACCTGGCCCACCTGCACATCCAGATTCACTGTCAGGTTTTCACTAACGCTAAGCTTAATACCGGAAGCGACTGTTTTCTTAAATCCCGCGGGAGCGGTACTGATGGTGTAAACACCGGCAGGTAAACTGGGAGCAGTATAGAAGCCATCTTCGTTGGCAGTGACCTTGCGCTCAGCGCCGGTCCGCTCTTCAACGATCATGACTTCGGCTTTCGGCACCGCGGCGCCTTGCGGGTCTCTCACCGTGCCGGTGATGTTTCCGGCAGTGCTCGACTGGGCATGTACGCCGACAAGCAGACCAATACATAGCAGGAGCAATGATGCCTGCATCCAAGACCTAATCGACATACGAGACCTCCTCAGTGTTACCCGAAACTGGACAATCACGATTCATAAGACCTACGGACCCTTGAGAGTAATCCTTAGCTAAGTTGTCATTGAGTACTTTGTTGCAGAGGCTAGCAAAAGTATTTAATACTAATCTAATCCCTTGTCAAGAAAATTTTCGGCTTTGAGTGGCTCAAGTGAGAGTTATTTTTGGAGACCAGGACTTTGTTCGCAGAGCAAACAATGAATTGGGCCTTAAGTAACAGAAACTGAGGCAAATTTACTTGCCAGCACGAGGCTGATCGCGCCCATCAATGTTGGCTCGGATCCGAGTGTCGAAGCGATGATTCGAGTTGAAGGCAGACCGCGACAGACGGTGCCTTCGACACTGTTACGAATCTCATCAGAGATCACCGGCCAGGCACGCACGATTGGACCACCAACGATCACGGCTTCCGGAGCGAGACCGCGAATCAGGTTGGCTATGCCGATGCCAAGATACTTCGCAGTCTCTTTCAAAGCAGTACGTGCCGCGCCATCGTTACTCAATGCAAGATCGACGAGCTCGCCAAACGTCGTACTCCCCGCGCCGTTGTGTCCCTGCGAAAGATTCTTATAACGAGCAAGCGCCGAACGTTCGGAGGCAAACGCTTCCCAACACTCACGACTACCTGACGCACACGCGACCGGCGCTCCCTGCCCGATCGTCATGTGTCCAAACTCACCCGCGGCGCCATTTTCACCACGATACACCTGGCCATCGAAGACGATTCCCGTCCCCACGCCATCCTCGACGAGGACCAAAATAAAATCTCTGACTTCGCGGATTTCAGGACGCCCAAACCAGAGTTCCGCCTGTGCAGCGGCGTTGGCATCGTTGTCCATTGTTACAGGCAGGTCAGTCGCTGCACTGATGTCCATGGAGAGCGGCAGGTTCCGCCATTTGAATGTTGGAATGAACAGTTCTTTACCCTGGGGATCGACCACACCCGGCAAACTTATGCCAATGCCTTCGATCGTGCCGTTGTTTCGTTTGATCAGCTTGCGTGCGAGATCGACGATCTGTTTTGTAGTCTGTTTGGAGTCGGAACTGGTTTCGAATGTTTCCTGTTCCATGACGCGGCCGGCGAGATCGCTGGTCGCAACGATCGTTCGCTTTGTTCCGAGATCCACACCAATCGCGACCGCATCGGCGGTGCGAAGCGAAAGCAGGATGGGCGGACGCCCGCCGGTTGATTCGCCGCTGACTTCTTCGATCAGCCCGTCAACACGCAATTCCTCGACGATCAGCGATACGGTCGAGCGCTGGAGTGCGGTTTCATGCGCGATCTCGGCACGTGAGATGGGACCGCGTTCGCGCACGTAGTTGAGCACAATCTGGCGATTGATATCGCGAATCGTGTTCGACCGCGCCACATTTGCTTTTTTCAGGTCTATTCGTCGCATACGCACAACCGCCGGAGCCGCGCGTCCGGGTGGGAAGGAAGAAAGAAGGAACGGGGCTAGAACTAATTAGTACATCGCTCCGCTTGAGTCAACACCTTTTGTTGTGTCGCAGTTTAGAGTTCAGCCTTCAGGCTGCTCTTTATCGCGAGCAAGCAAAGTTGAAGGCGGCTTTGCACGAAAAGTCACTTTAGAACTCCTCGCTACGGCTTCGCCGCCGGATGTGCGGCGAGGCTATGCCTCGCCGGCTGGAGTTCACTTCAGCGGTGGGGCTAGGCCCCTGGTTCGGCCTTTGGCCCATAAACATTTGGGGCAAAGCCCGAACCGAGGGCGCAGCCCATACGCAATTTAGAGCTGAACGGCGAGGCATAGCCTCGCCGCACATCCGGCGGCATAGCCGCAACCAGACAGGTCAAATGCACTTTTCGTGCAAAGCCGCTTTTGCTTGAACTCTGACTATATCCATTTTCTTTGCACGGCGTTATACTGGCGCACACCAAAAATCGGGAGGTCTGATATGAAAGACTTGTTCAGTGCGCTCGCCCTCATGATCTTTTTTGCTGCGCCCGTTTTTGCACAGACCCCATCCGCCCACACAAGACCGAGCGATAGAGTCAATGCTGCGCGCGCTCGACAGCAGAGCGAGAGTCGTCGCGAATACCAACTGCGGAACTTTGGGACAGAACCTGGAAAGCCGTTGGACCGCAGACAGCTTGAAGCCCTCATGGCTCAAACTGAAGAAGACTTTAACCGGATCTTAACCCTGCACAACGAAATCGCTCGCGCTATTTCCTCGAAAAACGAACTCGATTTTAAATTCGTCTCAGAAGCGACTGGTGAGATCAACAAGCGTGCGAGCCGTGTGCAATCGAGTCTCGGCTTGGAATTGTCGGATGAAGAACGAGCCGCTGAGAAAACAGAATCGATTGAAAACGTGCAGCCAAAGGACGCCTTGATAAAACTCTGCAAGCAGATCCGCGCCTTTGTCACTAATCCAACCATTGAAAATCCAAACACGGTTAACGCAGAGCAACTCACGAAAGCGCGGCAGGATCTCGAGAGCCTGATCCGGCTAAGCGACCAGATCAAGAAGGACGCGGATAAACGCGGAAAATAATCGCGGATCAACGCTGATCTGTGTTCATCCGCGGAGATTCGCGGCTAAATACGATCGCTTCTTGATTAGTAACACCCTTACCTTCCTGAACGACGATGAAGTGATTGACCTTGACGTTTTGTATCGTCTCTTTCTGGTTTCCCGGCCACGTGATTTCAAGATTCACAGTGGTTCCTTCCTCTGGCTTCCCCAGTCCGAAAGTTAAAGGCAGTTCTGCCTGCGACACGTAACTCGATCCCGTTCGCACCATCCCAAACAACGTCTTTCCTTTTGACGTTCTCACGACCACTTTCGCGCCGATGCCGCTGCGGTTTGAGCGCGCGCCCATGATTTTCACGCGCAACAGATCGTTCTGATTTGCGTTTTCGTTGCGCAGCAGGCGTGCTGGTCCATTGTTGGTCGTGACCAGCAGATCCAGGTCGCCGTCGTTGTCGATATCGCCGTATGCCGCTCCGCGTCCGACGACTGCACGATTCAGAGCACGCCCGAGTTTCGCCGTAACTTCCTCAAACTTCTTGCGGCCGCGATTACGGAAGAGATGCGGCGGTTGTGCGTATTTGACAGTCGGTTGGACGACACTGATGTCGTCGGAAACGTGTCCATTGGCCGCGAAGATGTCGAGCAGGCCGTCGAGATCGTAGTCGAAGAAGAAGCATGCAAACGTGAGTGACTGTGCCGACATTTTTCCGATGCCCGATGCGGCTGCCTCGTCTGTAAACAAGCCCGAACCGTCGTTGTGATAAAGCGCGATGCTTTCGTTCGTGAAGTTTCCGATCACGACGCTTTGCTTGCCCGAGCCGTCGTAATCAGCCGCATCGACTCCCATTCCCGCGCGGGCCGTGCCTGCCTCGCTGAACGCCACGCCTGCAACCACGGCGTTGTCGGTAAACGTGCCGTTGCGGTTGTTGCGAAACAGATTGTTTGGCTCCGTGTCGTTGGCGACGAAGAGATCCATCCAGCCGTCGTCGTCGTAATCGAGCAACGCGACGCCGAGGGTCTTGCCCGTGGAACTGTTGAGACCGGATCGCGCAGTGACGTTTTCAAACGTGCCGTTGCCGCGATTGCGATACAGCGTTGGGGGCTGGCCTTTGTACGCTTGCGGCGTGCAGTACGACTTATTTTTTCCGTCGAGTGTGCAGTGCTGGTCGGTCTGCGGCGTCCACTCGACGTAGTTGCCGGTAAACAGATCCAGTTTGCCGTCGTTGTCGAAGTCAAACCATGCTGCGGCGGTGGAGAAACCGGGATCGCCCACACCGGCTCGCGCCGTCACGTCTGCGAACTTTCCACCGGTGTTGCGAAAGAGACGATTTGGACCAACGGCAGTGATGTAGATGTCGTCGTTACCGTCGTTGTCGTAGTCGGCGACAGCGACGCCGATGCCGTACATCTCGACGCCCAGGCCCACCTGGTGAGTCACGTCGGTAAAAGTGCCGTCTTTGTTGTTTCGAAAAAGCGCGGGAAATGATTTCCGTTTCTTGTTGTCGGGCCAGTCCATCGAGTTGACGAGCAGGATGTCCTGCCAGCCGTCGTTGTCGTAGTCGAGAAAGGCGCAGCCTGAGCCGATCGTTTCCGGAAGATATTTTTTTCCTGCGGCTCCGCTGTGATGTTTGAAACGAATGCCTGCGTCGGCTGTGATGTCGGTGAACTCGATCGGACCTGACGGGCGCGGTGGCGTCGGGCTCGGGGAGGGTGATGCGGCCGCGACCTGTTCCGCAGGTTGATTGGCGGGCTGCTCGATGGTCGCCTGCTGCTTGCATCCGCCGGTTAAAACGAACGCGGATAGAACGCTGATAAAAAGCGCGGATTTTTTAAATCGTATAAACCGTCTCAAGCCTGTCTCCGCGCCTCCAGCCACATCTCGATCAGCATCGCCGCTGGTCCAACAAGAAACAACGCATACAACGGCGCGTAGACCACGTGGTTGAGACGCAGCAGCATTTCGACAAACGCCACGATAGCCACCACGATGCACTGCCATTTCTTCGACTTCACGGTCGTCTTCGGATCCGTCACCATGAAAAACACGAAGAGCTGGTACATCGGACCGGTTATCGGCGCGATCTCAGAGGTCCAGGGATCGCCGGTGATCCAGCTGCGCACGATTGCGAAAACAAAGAACGACAACACGTACGTCGCGCTGATATGAATTCGCTTTGCGCGCCAGATAATCACTGAACCCAGGATCCAGATAACCAGGAGGGGCCAAAGGAAGTTTCCCCATTGAATAGTCAGCGCTGCGACAGTTTCCGGCGCGAGAAACAGCAGCACGCAGATCCCGAAGTTCGAAGGGTTCCAGAGGTGTCGATCCTTAACGCGCAGCACGTACTTCGACATGATCGAGATCACGCTGCACAAAGCAAACGGCCAGAACGCAGGCGATCGAACCAGAATGCCGACACTGATGCCCGAGATGTATGCGCTCGCAAGATTTAGCCACTTGCCAAAAAAGATCCGGCCCAGCACCAGTTCCGTGACGAGTGCGCAAACAATCGCGAGCGCCGTCTTTTCGTAACTCTCGAGGATGCCGTAGGCGAAGTGGCCCACCAGCAGAATCGTGGTGATGAAAAGCGGTGGAATATAACGATTATCCAAAGAGAGCTTTCGCCGCGCGGGCATCGGAAGCGGTTGTACAGCCGACTGGCTCATTTAGCGTCTCCGTGGAGTGCGGCGGCCTGGCGCCGCTTTATTATC
>DASUPZ010000060.1:0-13825 GCA_036280855.1 Pyrinomonadaceae bacterium
CGGCCGGCAATAAATTCACTAGCGCTTCCGTTACTGGAAGCAAAGTTATGAACTTCCATCTTTGAAGGAGAAAAGGTATGCCTCAAGAAGAACTAAGATTGGGCGTAGATAGCTTCCAGACGGGCACGATCTGCACTGACACGAACCTATACAGGTGCTCTGACGACCTGTTTGAGATCATTGAATACGTGGCGGCCGGGCAGCCTTTCCCCAACGCCCCGTTTGGGAACGGCAAAGGCAAGACAGTATGGAGGAAAATCACGTTAGCCACTGACGGCGGCAAAAAAACCTTCAGCGTTAACAGGACTGCAGTGTAGGGAAAATCACACCCACCTACCGGCGAGCCCTATCAAAGCACTCTTCCTGTTCGCGTCAAGGCGACGTGAACAGGAAGACGCTTTTTACATCAAGGGGTAAGAAATGAACTTCCTACGGCTTTTGACCGCGCCGCTGCTTGCGGCTGTGTTAATTTTCATCGCTGCTGGTCTATACTCTGTACCTGTTACAGCGCAGGGACAGCGATCGGCACAAACCAAAAAACCGACCCAGTATCATTACGTTTGTCCGATGCACGAGGATGTCACCTCGAAGAAGCGTGGTATCTGTCCCAAGTGCAAAATGAAACTGGTGCGGAAAGCGATCAAAGAACCATCCACAGGTTCCAACAACCAGGGTTAGCTCCAGAGGGCTTTCGTGTTTATAGCCAGCTATAAACATTTCGTCCCAACCGGACGAAGAATAGCAAGCCAACTCATCGCGATGGCGATAGCCATGTCGTTTCTCGCGATGTTGTTGCCCATTGCTGTCGCCTCTGCGACAAACACGATGGCCTGTTGCATCGGCAAGACTGCAGGTCATTGCGAATCGGGGATCGCTGCTGAAAAGGTTCCGGAACCCGAGCCCGAGCCGATGTGCGGGTTGACTAATCCGCACAAGGACGACGACGAAATCACCATCGTCGCCGAACCTGCTAAAAACTATTCTCACCAGTCTGCTGAAACATCTTCGTCGCATCCCGCTGCTGAAGGTACATCCATTGGCCGTCCGTGTGAGATGGACTGCTGCGCTTGTGCTGTGGCCTCATCACGAAAACAGCGGCGTGATGATGGTTCCGCTCAGTTCATCGCGCGACTCCTTTCGCCGTCGACGACAGCCTCGCAGTTTGAGAGTGTCTCGCTCTCGTTTTCATCGAATGAAGACTGGGAACAGACCAGTCCCCGCGGCCCTCCAACTTCCCTCCTTTAAGTAATCTCTCATTAGAAGATCTACTTTGACCCCGGAGGGAACATGAAAATCCGTGTCTATCTGTGTCTTGTCTTACTATCCGCGATATCCGTGGCTCATGCACAGCAAAGTGTGACCTCAGGCACGCTCAGCGGCCGAGTTGAGGACGCGAGTGGCGCGTCAATCAACGGCGCGAGCGTAGTCGCCACGCATCTCGAAACAAATCAGCATCTCGCAACCACAAGCGACTCCGAAGGCCGTTATCGCTTCCCTTACCTTCGCACCGGCGCCTACGATTTGAAGATCGACGCTGAAGGATTTTCGACGGTAACGAGGCAGCTAACGGTCTCAGTGGGTCAGGCTCTCGACATGCCGGTGAAACTCGACGTCGCCGGTGTTTCGGCCCACGTAAACATCGGCTCCGACGTGCCGATGGTCGAAGCAGTTCGGACGCAGATCACCGAAACGATCAGGCCGAACGAGATCCACGAACTGCCGCTCAATACCCGAAATTATCTCGACCTGGCGTTGTTGATTCCCGGCGTCTCGCCTACAAACACCGGCAGCAATCAACGCTTTGCCGAGACTTCCGCGGTTCCCGGGCAGGGCATTTCGATAGCCGGCCAGCGCAACCTCTACAACAGTTTCATCGTCGACGGCGTGTCGGCTAATGACGACGCGGCCGATCTGACGGGAACGTATTTCAGTGAAGAAGTTATCGACCAGTTTCAGGTGGTGACTTCCGGAGGGATCGCGGAGTTTGGCAGAGCTTCGGGCGGCGTCGTCAACATTCTTACGCGGGGAGGGACAAACGACTGGCGCGGCGGTCTTTACGGCTTCTTCCGCAACCAGCGCTTTGACGCTCGCAACCCACTCGCGCCGACCAAGGATCTGCTGACACAGGCGCAATACGGCGGGACGATCGGCGGTCCTTTGAAGAGTGACCGAACGTTCTTCTTCTCAAACTTCGAGCAGACGCGCCGTAACTATTCCGCAGTCATCACCATCTCACCAGCGGCAGTCAACACGATCAACAATCGCCTTCGTGCAGTTAATTATGGCGGCCCATTGATCGAAACGGGCGTGATGCCGGCGAGTTTCGACACGACCAACTTCTTCACGCGCATCGATCACAGTCTCAGTTCGCGCAATCAACTCAGCGCTCGTTACAGTCTCTACCACATCAACGCCGTTAATTCGCGCACTGTGGGTGGACTGAACACTGTCAGCCGCGGCACCGGATTGAACAATACCGATCAGACGGTGCAGGTCAGCAACATCACGACTTTCAGCCCACGCACCCTGAACGAGGCGCGTTTTCAATACACGAACAGCCGCCTCGACGCGCCGGTCAACGATATTGCCGGACCAGCAATCGGGATTTCAGGAATCGCAAACATCGGTATCGCGACATTCTCACCGCAGGGTCGCGACATTAACCTGTTGGAAGCGGTAAACAACATCTCAACGCAGCGTGGCGCGCATACGTTGAAAGTGGGCGGCGGCTTTCTCTACAACCGTGTCAACATTTTCTTCCCTGGAGCTCTGGAAGGCGTTTACCAGTTTACGTCGATGAACAACTTCCTGAGCGGCAATTACCTGTCTTACCAGCAGGCGTTTGGTGTGCCGAGCCAGTTTCAGTCGAATCCAAACGTGGGCGTGTTTGCGCAGGATGAGTGGCGTGTCCGCCGGGATCTGACAATCAATGCGGGGCTCCGTTACGATCTGCAATTCCTGCCGGATCCAATCCAAACGGATACTGACAACATCGCGCCGCGACTCGGTATTGTCTACGCGCCGGGTGATCGGAAAACCGTCGTTCGCGCAAGCTTCGGGCTCTACTACGACCGTGTTCCACTACGTGCGACGTCCAACGCACTACAGCGGGATGGCTCCAAATACATCGTGGTTCAGTTGTCGCCGACTCAGCCAGGCGCGCCGGTCTTTCCGAACATCCTGTCGGTGCAGCCGGCGACGCTACCCACCAGGCCAAACATCACGCGTATCGATCCGGAGATTGAAGTGAGTTACAGCCAGCAGGCTAATCTCCAGCTCGAACGCGAGTTGCCGGGCAACGCGGTCGTGTCAGTCGGATACCTGCACGTGCGCGGGCTTCACCTCATTCTTTCGCGAAACGTGAACGTTCCCCGCTTCCCTGCCTCCGCGGGCATTCCGAATCTTGGCCGGCCGGATCCGAACTGGGGCAACATCTCGCGCTTTGAGGGCTCCGGAAAATCGAACTACGACGGCATGGTCGTTTCTTTCAACAAGCGCGCAGCGCGATGGGCAAACGTGCGTGTGTCGTATACGTTGTCGAAAACGATCGACGATGCCGGCAACTTTTTCTTCTCGAGTGTGCAGAACAACTTCAACATTCGCGACGACCGCGGCTTGTCTGACAACGATCAGCGCCACCGGCTGGTGGTGAGCGGTTCGATCGAAGCGCCGCAGCAAGGCACGACGAAAGGTTTCCAGCGTGCGCTGCGCGGGTTCCAGTTGGGTTATATCTTCACGTACGGTTCGCGCCTGCCTTTCAACGTCCTGTTTGGCAGCGATCGAAATCTCGACACAAACAACAACGATCGCCCGGCAGGTGTCGGACGCAACACGGGACGAGGATTTGATTACGCTTCGCTTGATCTGCGTGTGAGTCGGCGGTTTCAACTTACAGAACGAGTCGAGTTGCAGCTTCTCGCTGAAGGGTTTAACGTGCTGAATCGCGCAAACTTCGGAGTGCCGAATAATACGTTTGGTCCCGGTGTGACGCCGCTTCCTACTTTCGGGCAAGCAACGGCGGCGTTTGATCCGAGGCAGTTTCAGTTTGGGATGAAGTTTAGTTTCTAACGCGGATGAGACGGATATGAATACACGATTGTTCAGCTTGATTGCGGGTGTAGTTTTGATTGGCGTTGTTTTTATTGTGGGTTGGTCCATGAGGAAAGAACCGACTCAGGGCGCCGAGCCTGCGGCAGTTCCCCGGCTGCTTCAACTCTCGGCACCGGGCGTCGATGCTGCTGAACCTGTCACAGCATCCGCGCCGGACGGAATGTTCTACGTCGCGTGGGTAAATCACGAAGCCAAAAAGGCTGATGTGATGCTCGCGCGGCTCAACAGCGACGGCGAGATGCAGGGCTCGCCTGTTCGCGTGAATCGCAATCAAGGCGTTGCGACTGCATGGCGTGGCGATCAGCCGAGTCTGTCAGTCGCCCACGACGGATCGGTGTACGTGGTTTGGACCGCGCGTGTCGAGGCTGAGAGCAAGCACGGCACGGATCTTTTCATGTCGGTCTCAAACGATCGCGGGCAGAGCTTCGCGAGCGAAGTGAAGATCAACGACGACAAAGTTCCCGGCGCGCACGGGATGCACTCGCTTGCAGTCGCAAAGGACGGACGAATTTACGTCGGCTGGCTCGACGAGCGAAACGTCGTTACACCGAAGCCATCGACAAAAGCCGACGGCCATCATATGGAGAGCAACCGCGAGCTTTATCTCGCGTACTCGACCGACGGCGGGCGCAGTTTTTCTGCAAACCGGAAAGTTGCTGTCGATGCGTGTCCGTGTTGCAAGACGTCGCTGGCGGTTGGTGCGGATGGAACGGTGTACGCCGGATGGCGTCAGGTTTTACCTGGAAACTTCCGCCACATCGCGGTTGCGAGCTCGACTGACGGCGGTCAGAAGTTTTCACGTCCGGTGATCGTCAGCGACGATCGCTGGATGCTTCAGGGTTGCCCTGTTTCGGGGCCATCACTTTCTGTCGACGCAGGCGGGAGTTTGAAGGTAGTTTGGTACGCGGCGGGCGAAGCTAACGCGCCAGGGCTTTACTTTGCGGAGTCGAAGGACAAAGCACAGAGCTTCTCCGCGCGCCAGTTGGTCGCGGAGGAAGGCGTACGTGGCACG
This sequence comes from Pyrinomonadaceae bacterium, assembly GCA_036280855.1. Taxonomy (GTDB): domain Bacteria; phylum Acidobacteriota; class Blastocatellia; order Pyrinomonadales; family Pyrinomonadaceae; genus PSRF01. Next base: position 5,123 of record DASUPZ010000060.1, read on the forward strand.
CCGGCACTGGCTGTAGGCGATAGCAACTCGACGATTGCGGTGTGGCAAAGTTCAAACGCCGCCGAGACAAAGATGGCTGAACTCGGAAAAGCAGGCGCGGCGGCAAGCGTGGCTGTGAATGCGGAACTGCCGGCGGGCACGGTTTCAAATGGTAAGCTGTTTGTTGCGTATATCGCGAAAGAAAAAGAAAAACGAAGCGTGTGGCTGGTGAGGGCTGATTGATGATACGTGTATTTGTGTTTTGTCTCGCGCTGCTTGTGATTGCCGGATGTAACAAGCAGACAGCGCATAACCATGTGGCGACGCCTTCGCCTTCGCCGGTTGGCCCAGCGGCCGCAGTGCAAACACGTACTTATGAAGGCGTTGGGATCGTGAAGTCTCTCAATCCGGACCGTCCGGGGATCGAGATCGATCACGAGGAAGTCGTAGGGCTGATGCCGGCGATGCAGATGGAATTTCCGGTTCCGAATCGATCGCTGCTGAATGGTATCGCGGTGAACGATCGGATTGACTTTACGATCGAAGACGGTGTGGGCGAGATGACGGTCGTTGCGATCAAGAAGAAATAGGACGTTTAAAATCAATATAGGTCCTATAGGACATATAGGACCTATACTGCTTTAAATTGCCTGGAGCTTCCTACCCCTTCTGCAGAGCTGCGAGGGCTGCGAGCACTTCCTCGCTGTGCACCTTCACATTCACTTTCTCAAAGACCTTCGCAATCTTCCCCTGCGGATCGATGATGAACGTATTCCGCGCGGACAGCTTTGCGCCGCCGTATTCCATGATCGATCCATACTGCTCCGACACCTTCGCATCGGTGTCAGACAGAAGCTTGAAGTTCAATCCTTCTTTCGCGCAAAACTCTTTGTGCGATTCGGTTGTGTCAACGCTGACGCCAAGAATCACGGCGTTCGCCGCTTCATACTTCGCGAGGTCGCGCTGGAAGTTGCGGGCTTCGATCGTGCAGCCCGGCGTCATGTCTTTCGGGTAGAAGTAAAGCACTACCCACTTGCCTTTGTAGTCGGCGAGGCTGATGGCCTTGCCTTCGTTGCTGTTGAGACTGAACGCCGGCGCCGCTGCTCCCACGGCCGGCAGTTCCGTAACGGCGCTAACACGGTTGCAAGCCACCACGGCCACAATCGCGAACGCGAGAATAAAAGCGTACTTAGCCATTTCCCTGATCCTCCGCATGATTTGAATTTACCTGCCCTACTGATTCGCGTACTGCGCCACAATGCGTTCGCGAATCTGCGCCGGACTCATTTTCTGGTCCCGCTCGAGCGTCAACGCGAGTAACGCCTCGTTCACACAAACAGCACAGTGCGCGGCGTGATCGTCTTCAAAACAACTATAGAGACTCTTGTGTCCAAAGCCCTCGTCGCAATGGCAGTAACAGGGCAACTGCGCGATCGTCACCGGAATTTGTCTGACTGCGCGATAAGCCTCGCGCGTCGCGCCGGTGAATCTTTCCGGGTCGAGAGTTGGAGCCAGGCTGCCGCGGCTCGGCGCCGTGGTAAGGAAAGCCGGCACGTTTTTCACACCGGCAGTTTTCGGCGGATGATCGTGCCCGTCATGCGATTTAGAGGTGGCCGTTCCGGCCGGCGCGGGTTTACCCGATCCGCCGATCGCTGTGGGTTTATTCGTTGACGCTGAGTTGACGATCAACACCGCAGCCACAACCAGCAACGCAATGCCGCCCAGTAAAAACCAGTTCTTCTTCATACTTACTCCTTAAATCAGTGCGTCCCATGCATCCGGCTCATCGTCATTTGAGACGGACGCACTCTAATGAAAAACTTCCAGGAAACCGGATTCGCGCCGTAAATCGGATCGAGAAGCGATGGTTTGGAATAGAAAGTAACATCACTTCCGATTGCAAGCGAGGTCGTATCAGTATTCCAGATATCGCGGGCGCCGCCAAACGTGTAGGCACCGATCCGAAACGATGGATGATGGTCGTCGATGCCCAGGCTTAGACGATCAGCGTCGCGCAGAAGTTGGTTCTTGTCGGCGAGTTCGAGACGAGTGTACAGATAATTTTTGTCGAGAAACTTGACGGTCGATTCCGCGACATATCCGTTCAAATTGAAGATCTCGTCGTCGTGACTCTCGTGGTTTCTGCCCCAGATCAGGCTCGAAGCCCAGTTGCCGCGCTGGAAAGGACGGTTGTAACTGATCGACGCCGTCGTGCGACGAATGTCGCCGGGTTCGAGCGCTTCGGGATTTCTCAAGAAGCCATGACTCACCTGCATCGACCAGTTGCTGTTTGGCGCAAACTGTAATCGCGCGCTTCGCGAGTTCCACGGGTTGGCTTCGAAGTTATAGCGGTTTTCGCCGGGTTCGCGGCCGTTGAAGATTGAGCCTTCAAGTCTGAACCAGCGGTAAGTGAAACCGGTAGTAACAACGCCGAAGGCGATGTGCGTTGAATCCTGGTAGTGATGTGACAACGGCGCCGAAGTATTCTCCGAGGCTGACGCACGATGCATGAAAGCGTTTGGTCCAAGTGCAGGCTCGCCGGGATAGCCCGCGTACACGAACCAGCTCGAGCGTTCGCCGATCGGAACGGTGTAATTCGCACTCAGTTCCATAAACAGGTCATGCGGGTGTTGTCGATCGATGATCAGCTCGCCTTTGTAAGTCTCGCCAGTCTGGAAAAGTAAGGGAGAGCCGCCGGGAGGAAACGTGAAAGGCTCGGCGCTGAACATGCCGCGCAACTCGAGCGTTCCTGGTCCGACGCGACGCGTGGCCGATGGCATGAACCAGTTTGCCGATTCAAACTTCGTCACGCCTCTTGGACCACCTTGCGCGTTGACGCCCGCGGTGAAGTTGTAGTGAAACATCAGCAGCCACTCGCCGGCTTGTTTGTGCAGCATCGCCATTGGGGTCGACGCGGGCTGCCATGTAGTGCCGGAGCCCATGCGACCCATCGGGACCAGGTTTGATTCGCTCTCGCCGAGACGGATGAACATCTGATCGCCGTGCATCACGAAGATGCCGTGGTCCATGTGCATCGGCTCCGCGGGATCTTCTGTGGATTCCGGCTCGGTTTGCGGAGTAGCCGCGGGTTTTACAGCGGGAGTAGCTGCGGGTTTTGAAGCGGGAGTAGCCGCGGGTTTCGGTGGTGGCGTGTGGCCTTCGTGCTGAGCCGGGACGCGGATGAACGCGGAAAAAAGCACGATCGAACACAAGAATGTGTACTTATAAAATTTCATAGGAATATTGGAAAGGGGGGCGGTCGCGAACGGCCGCCCCCGGGCAATTACGCCTTCTTGTTCTTCTCCTTGTGTTTGCAGCACGAGCTCTTGCTCTTGCCATCGTGTTTCATTTCGCACGAATCACCACAGCACGCACCATCTTTGTGATCTGCGTGACTCTTCGCGCCGTCTTTCGCTTTCATCTTGCACGAATCGCCACTACAGCAACCTTCTTTCGCCTCTGCGTTCTCCGTGCCCTCTGCTTTCATCGGGCACGAGCCGTTGTTGCAACAACAGGACTCCATTGCGCAACAGGATTCGGTTTTAGTTTTCTGATCGCCTTGAGCGGGGGTTTGCGCAATGGCTACTGCGAATGCAAACAGCAATAACCCAAGGAGGATTACAAGAATAGTATTCTTTCGGGGTGTCATTTTAGTTCTCCTGTATCAAGAGGTTTATGCCCACGGCGCACGGTGCGCACACCAGCACGTCGTTTGAGGAAATCGTTTGCTGACTGGCAGGCAGATCTCTAGATCAGAAAAACACAACAACGAAGGTGGGTAGGGCCACGATTTGGAAGGACCGATTTAACGTGCGAGATGTTCAGCTGTTCCGTCTTCGTCTGGATGAGCGGCAAGACCGCGACCGGTTCACGTCCGGGATCCGCCACGTATCCACTGCTCTTCGACGTCGCCGCGGTGGCATTCACCACGAGCGGGCAGTCTTTCATCATGCCGCGGGGAGCCGGCATGAACGCCGGGAGTCCCTCTGGTTGTCTGGTATTGCTGACGATCCTTTTCTTTGATGGTTTCTTCGGAGCGCAGCAGTCGTGCGAAGAAGGAGCGGCAACGTGACAGCTCTCGCCGGCAACGACTGTCTGCGACGAATCGTCAGCCTCGAGGTCGGCGGCGGCCACAGTGCCGCAGCCAAACAGGCATCCGCCAGCCATCCAGATCGACACGCTGAGGGATAGCAGCAACCGCATGGTTTTCACTGAGAGGACAGCGAACATCTTGCGCTCAGTCTACTCTCGACGCGCCCTGTTTGTCGAGAATAGGCTGTATAGGTCCTATAGGACGTAATGACCTATATGAAACCCTTTGAAGCAAATTCGTAATTAAATTCCAGCACTTCTGTAACGGCTAAGTTGGTAGCTTTAATCATCGGCGGAAATTCATCGGGAGAAACTTAAACGAATGAGTATCGATAAAAACAAAATTACAACGCAGGACGAGCTCGGTGAACCCGCGCCAATGGATCAGGCAGATCGACGTGTCGAAGCTGAAATGAGAAAGCTGGAGGAACAGGCTAAGAAGGACGTCGCCGAGGGATTGGAACAACAGGATGAGGATTAAAGGCTAATCTGAACCCTTCTCAACCAACGCATCTTCAAGCGCTTTCTTCAATTGAGGCGGCGTCACTTGAGGATCGAAACCGATAAATCGTTTCAGGATGCGACCGTCTCGCGCGATGACGAAGCTCTGCGGAATTGACGTTCGCCCCTGCATTAACGTCTGCGCCACTTCGCGCTTGGCCCAACCAATCTGATAATCCACTTCATACTCGCGCACGAAGTCGATCACAGTTTTCGCAGACGCCTCCGGGTCTTCGGTTGAGAGTCCAATCATCTCAACTCCGCGACTCTGAAACTCCTTATGCAGCTTTACCAGTTCCGGCGTTTCCGTGCGACATGGTCCACACCACGTGGCCCATAGATTCACCAGCAAAACTTTTCCTGAGTAATTGGCGAGCTTGATCGGGTCGCCGCTTGTGGCTTTGTTTTCAGCGTCGAGCACCAGCCGCGGCAACATCGTCAATCCGGTGTTCCCTGCACGCTTCGGTGCAGCAACGGGTTTCACTTCGACCCGCGGCGGCGGATCGTTTGAATTACAACTCGAAACTCCAAACGCAGCGAGCAGACCAAGCACTATTACCGTTGACACGAGTCGCAGCGGTGTCCAGAACTTTACTTCCTTCAAAACTTTCTTACTTTCTGCCATTACTCAGTTGCTTTCTTACCAAACCTGAACGACTCGAGTATCACGGGCACCTCGCCTCTTTCGCCCACATCTTCCACCGAAGACAGTTCAGGAGCAAGAGATGTGGTAAGCATGGTTAAGGTTGCGCCTGCCGTATCTCCCTGATTGCCGGTCGGTAGAAAAATCACTCTGCCCCACACCTGGAGGTCGCCGCGCTCGGTTCCTTTGGAAAGCCCCTGCCATCTGAATTCATAAGCCTGCATCGAGTTTACGTTCGTCGGACCTTCCGAAACCTTGCGATACTCCGGAATGATCTTCGCGAGCGAGTTGCTAAACTCCTGCACGCGTCGTGGGAAGCTCGGCAAGTCTCCCTGGTAAGTGCCTGTACTCGTGTACCAGCCTACCGCAAAATTCTCCTGAGTAAAATCCGGCGGCAACATTCGATCGACTTTGACGAAGTTTGTCGCACCCGAAACGCCGGCATTCTCATCGCGTGCCCACGACTCAGGATAATAAAACGAGAAATCGAAATAATGCTCCGCCAGTTTTCCGTCCAGGTCGTCGTTTGAATTTACAAATTGAACCGTGCCCGCAGGCGGCACAAAAGTATCTTCAGGCGTCGGTGATGGCGATGGTTCCTGGACTGAAGGGGCGGGCGTCGGCGTGCTGACGTTTACATTTTCAACAGGCCGATCGACATTTCGCGCCGACATTTCGTCCAAACGCGGCTTCACAAACGCAAAGAACACGCCCGCCAGAACTCCTCCGGTCACCAGCAGGAACAGGAGAATTCCACCGAGGATCCACGGCAGCTTCGATTTCGGCTTGACCTGCGTTGGTGGCGGCAGTGGCGCCGAAGCTGCGGGCGTTGACAGAGACGCCGATGTGACGGGTTCCGAAATACGTGGCGGCGTCGCTGCCATCGATTGAGTCGGCGGTTGTGGTGGTGTTGGCTGTGTCGATGCCGTCTGCGCAGGCGGTGGCGGCGGAGATGGCGGGGGCGGTGGCGGCGGCGCGATGTCAGCAGTGTTGGGCGTCGACGCCGGAGCAGTTGTTGGACCAGTGTTGCGCGGCAGTGCCACCGTAGCAGGATAGTTCTCGATCAGGGTCGCGTTTGGATCCGGCAAGTCGCGGCTCGTCGGTCTTTCCGACGAAGCATTCAAGTCAATGGACGTAGCACGAATCGTCGCGTTCGGATCAAACGTTTGCGGCGCTATCAACAAGCCACCATCGAACGTACAAAACTTCTGACCTTCATCAGGGTATGTACGATTACACTTGGGGCAACTCTTCATACACGCGGACCTCTTGAACGGGAGTCAAAATTAGCCACAAGCACAAACGTGGCAGAGCAATTAATTAGCACGGGCTTTGGCGAGCTTCTGGGCAGCTCCGCTGTTGCCGGGATCGAGTTCGAGCGCGCGCTGGTACGCACGAACGGCATTGTCTTTCTGCTTCGACTTGAGGTAACCGTCGCCCACACCTTCAAAGCCAAACATGCCGGCGAGTTGTTTCTTGTCGCCTGCGGCTGCAAACTCAGAAGCTCGTTCGTAAGTTGCTTCCGCATCACTGTAACGATCCATGCCGAGATATGCACGGCCCAGAAGGTTGAATGGTTGAAACGCGCGCGAACTGACTTCTGTGGCAGTCTTCAGATAAGGTTCGGCTTCCTGGAATTTCCGGTAAACAATCAACATGCGGCCCATCAGGAATAACGAGGTCGGGTTTTGCGGATCGAGCTCGAGTGCTTTTTTCAAGACCGGCTCTGACTGTGGCCACAACTGTTCGCCCTGAAGCGAGTCGGCAATCAGGTTGAGTGTCGCGGGATCTTTCGCGAGCTCGAACGCCTTGGCATACAAAGGGGCGGCTTCGGCCGGCTTTCCCATGCGATTGAGCGTCCGCGCCAGGTGTGCGTACGCAGCTGCAAACTGCGGATCCAATTCGATCGCGCGTCGATAAGAATGTTCCGTTTCACTGTTTGCCAACCCACGCGCTTGCAGGGCGACACCGAGCCGGTCCCAGCCAACGGCATTTTTCGGATCGAGTTGAACTGAACGACGCGCAAACTGTTCTGCGTCGGCAAACCTCTTTGCGTTGTCCCCGTTCTGGCGAGGTTGGACCAGCACCACACTCAATGCGACGTACGCGTCGGCGCTGTTTGGGGCCCACGCGACCGAGTTGCGGTAAGCGGCTTCAGCATCTTCCCAGCGTTGCTGGTCTGAGTAAACGTTACCCAATCCATAAGCAGCCCGCGCATCGCGTGCTTTGAGTTTGAGGATCTCTTTATATGACTCTTCGGCTTCGGTGAATTTGCGTTCATCGCGAGCCTGGTTACCTTTATCGAGCAGGTCCTCGATGCGCTCGGCAACGGCTGCTGAGGCGCGTGGGCGTGCCGGTCCGGTACTGCGGGCTCCCGGTTTGGCCGTTGTGGTTCCCGGCTTCTTTTTCGCTTCGGGGTTCCTGGCCCGAAAAATCCCGGCGCCGCCACCTACGTCTGCGCCGACGTCCTGACCAACCACCACCGCGATGGCACTCACGCTCAAACAAACTGCGGCACAACTCCGGACCACAGCGCGCAGTATTGCGTTAGTTCTCATCATTACTCTCCCAAATGCTGTTTGGATTGCGAATATCGAGACTAACCTCGGGTAAAGCAAAGAACTTCTTATGGATCGCTGAAGAACTACTGCCGGGGATTGTAGATCAGCTTCGCAGCACAGCAAAGGGCACCACATCTACAACTTAGGTCCCGCTGCGAACCAACCTGAAGCCTAACATCGTCTCCTGGGTTGTGGGCGGAACAAACTGGCGCATGCAGGATGATGCCGGAAGATCACTTCTATTCGGATCGCTGACGTAAGCACCACCACGAATAGTTATTAAATGCTGAGCATCGACCGGGATTTGCACCGGATTTCCGGGATATGCAGTCACCTTTGAAGAGGTCCATTCCCAGACGTTTCCGAGCAAATCCGCCACGCCCCAACGGTTTTTCCCATCCGGCATCGAACCTACGGGCGCCGGCGCGGTCCTTTTAAATACGGCAATGTTGTCTTTCCAATCCCGACCCCACGGGTAAAGGTCGTTCTGGTTGCCGTTTCGCGCGGCGTATTCCCATTCCTGCTCGGTTGGTAAACGGTACGTGACGCCGTCGCGCTTCGATCGCCACGCGGCAAAGTCAGTAGCGTCGTTGAAGGAAACGTTCACAACGGGCCACAGCTCCTGGCCGAACGGCGGTTTCTTTTCGGCCCAGTGTTTCGGTGCGGCACGATTGGTTTCGTTAATGAACTCGGCGTACTCCGTGTTGGTTACTTCCGTTCGATCCATCATGAAAGATTGCACCGTTACAGAATGAGGAGGAGTTTCCTGCAATGGACCATCCCGTCGCCCCATCGTGAAACTTCCGCCTTCAATTTGAACCATGTCCGGCTTCGTCTTTTCCGGCGGTTGGAACACAAAGTAAGCAATGAGGCCGACACCAGCGAGCACGAGCACCAGTAACGCAGCGCCGATGAGTACGAAAGGAA
>DASUPZ010000061.1:0-5532 GCA_036280855.1 Pyrinomonadaceae bacterium
AGGACATCAATCTTGGCATGGCTGTGGCTCTTGATTGGGGTTTGATCGTCCCGGTGATTAAACGTGCTGACGACTTGAGTATTTCGGGGTTGGCCCGTGCTGCAAATGATCTTGCAGATCGTGCGCGAACGAAGCAGCTAAAGCCCGACGAAGTTACGGGCGGAACGTTCACAATCACGAATCCGGGCGTGTTTGGCGGGCTTTTCGGGACGCCGATCATCAATCAACCGCAACTCGCAATACTCGGCGTCGGAAAGATCGAGAAACGGGCCAAGGTACTCACCACAGAGGATGGCGACGACTTCATCGGCATTCGCTGGATGGCCTATTTTGCGCTGAGCTTCGACCATCGTGTCATCGACGGGTCTGATGCTGAACGCTTCCTGGCGTTCATAAAAGAACAACTGGAAACAGGCGATTTTTCGGTTTAAGATACCGCAGATTTATCACGGACCAACACGGATCTGAATTCGATCCGTGAACAAATCTGTGAAGATCTGCGGTTTCTTATTGCGATAAAGTGGTGATTCGATGAAGAATAGCGGAGCCTATTGACTTACTTTCGATGAAGATCTAAGAACTGTCATCCGCAAAATTTGACGAGCGGGAGGCGAGCTGAACTAACTCGCCATAATGAAGGTTAAAGAAGACGCGCCTTCAAGAGTGCGTTAACTTTTCTACTAGTTTGAAGGAGATAAATCGATGGTATTCACTAAACATAAAATGTTTGCCCCGGCAGTGCTTACTACCTGCCTGTTAGTCTTCTCAGCCTCCCCAATCCTGGCCCAGGACACAACCAACCCCGCTGGCTCGCGCACAGTTGCCAGCGGCCAAAAGGTAAAGCTTAAAGGCGTTGTCACCCGGCGTGATGCGGATACATTTACAGTCCGTGACATGAATGGCGTGGATACGGTTGTTCGTTTGGATGATAGGACCAGTGTTAAGACCAAAGGCGGGTTCCTCCGCAGTGGCACCAACTACGCACAGACCAGCATTCTTCGCGGTTTGATCCTCGAGGTCGAGGGACGCGGCAATGCGACCGGCGAACTGCTTGCAGAGAAAGTCCGGTTTGACCAGGACGACATGAACGTTGCACGCGCGGTTGAATCACGCGCGGCGCCGCTCGAAGAGAGAGCCAGCGACACCGAGAACAAGCTCAGCCAGGTTGAAGCGAATGCGCAACGCCTGTCTGGCCAGTTGGAAGAACTCGCTGCTGTTTCCAACGCCGCTCGCGGTGGTGCGAAAGCCGCACAGGCGACTGCTGACGCAGCCGTTGCCGGTGTGACCGCAACCAACGAGCGCATCTCGGCTCTCGACGACTACGTTCCGCAGGATCAGGCTGCGGTGAACTTCCGTACCGGCAGCGCAACGTTGTCAGCCGACTCGAAGACGAAGCTTGACGAAATTGCCAGCAAGGCCCTGAATGCGAAAGGCTACGTGCTTGAAGTTTCGGGTTATGCCGACGCAACCGGAAGCGTTGCTCGCAATCGTGCGCTGAGCCAGCGTCGTGCAGACGCCGTCATTCGTTACCTCGTCGAGAACCACAACATTCCGCTCCGCCGGATCGTGACGCCGTATGGCTACGGTGAAATGAACCCGGTTGGCGAAAACGAAACGCGCGAAGGTCGTGCACAGAATCGACGCGTTGAGATCAAGTTGTTGGTCAACAAGGGACTCACGTCTCCTGCACCGACGATGAATCCGGGTACTTCGGGTACCCAAAACTAATCGGGCTTCGCGGAACAATTGCGAGTGCAACTCCGCGGACGTAACGTGGCACCAAAGAGTCGGTGGATCATGCCGTCTTAAAAGCGGTACGATAAGATTGACATGCAGGCCAGCTCATTTGGCGGCATGATACAACGACTCGAGGGTGCCAAGATGATTTTGGGGATTAGAAAAAAACTTTTGCGGCCGGCATTCCTGTTGGGAGTGCTGGCCCTTTTTCTTTCCGTACCAGCCACGCAGGCGCAAACCGTCAAGGACTTGCCGCCCCCGCCTCCGCTCTGGAAAGCAAAGCCCACGCCGACGCCTAAGCCGCCCGAGCAGGAAGTGATCGACGTTATCAAGACTACGTCAAACCTCGTAATGGTCCCGGTCTCAGTGACGGACCAGACGGGCCAGGCGATCCAGGGACTTCAGGTTGCCGATTTCCGTTTGATGGAGGAGGGCAAGCAGCAGGAGATTTCCGGGATTGGCGATCCGGAGCAAGTGCCGTTGGCGATTGCGCTGTTGTTTGACGTGTCGAGCAGCGTCAGTCAAAAAGGCTTCTTTGTTTCTCAGCAAAATGCTGCCGCGGCGTTTCTCAAGCTCGTGATGAAACCGGTCGACAAGGCTGCGATCTTTACGATCACTGAAGAGCCCACAATGATCCAGCCGCTCGCTTCGGCAGAAACGTCCGCAGCCAGGATGCTGAGGATTCCAGCAGCGACAAAGCCGGTGCCGACGGCGTTCTACGACACTGTTGCGGCAGCAGCGAAATACCTGGCAGATAGTGCGCCGAGTAATTTCCGCCGCGTGATCGTTGTGTTATCGGATGGCGATGATAATTTCAGCAATTTGATTCGCGAGTTGTCGGTCGCGGAAGCTCGCGCGGTGCAAAATGGGCAGGCGACTCCTGCCGGAACCCGTACAGGTTTGCAGCAGCGCCATCAACGGGCCGTTGCCGAAGTACAAAAAGCCGTGCAACAGGCAGACGTGATCTTCTATTCGGTAAATCCTGGTGGTCCATCGGTGCGTCTGAACCAGATCAGCATGCGCGCTGAAAAGGGGATGGAAGCAATTGCGGAGATTACCGGAGGCACTGCGTTTATTCCCGAATCAGATGCGGAGTTGGACAAGGTGTTTCGTCAGGTTGCAGCAGAGCTGCGCGGTCAATACCTGCTTCAGTACTACGCAAGTGCCGACGCTCCGCCGGGGCAATTCAGGAAGATTCAGGTGGCGGTTCCAGCGCGAAACGACGTGCGCGTCCGCGCGCGACAGGGCTACTATCCCAAGAAGCAGCAATAGGCCGGGAGGAATAGGTCCTATAAGTCCTATAGGACCTATTGCCTCATCACGACCAGCACATCCGCTAATCGTCCAACCACATTGAGCAGTGATCTGCCGGAGGCATCGAATCGGTTTGCTGCCGCCTCTTGTTCCGCGTTCGCGGCGCCTGCTGCAACACCGGCCAGCTTGATGTAATAAGGCTGAAGCTCGGGCGTGGTGCGAAACTCGATCTCGAGTCTATCGAGGCCCTCGCGGAAGCCCGCGATGCTCGACTTCACTTTCGCGCGGCTTTCCTGTACGAGCGCCGGGTTGCCTTCATTACGTTTCGCAGCTTCGTCTGCGGCGGTGATCCCGCTTGTAACGCTGCCAAGCACGTAGATAAACCTTGTCAAATGCTTAATCTGATCGGCCACTTTCGTCGCGCCCGCGGTTCGCACCTGCGCGACGCGGGCCTGAGCTTGCGCCTGTGTCGGCTGCCTGGGAGTCGATCGCCTGCGCGTTTGCCCGAGTGTCGTTGAGGGAGCTAAAAGAAATGCCGTTAATAGAGTGATAGCGATACGTTTCAAAGTGTTTCTCCTCTGCAACTGTTCTCGGGTTGTCCTGGCGGCAATTGTACCAAAGACCAACGCGGCTGCTAGAATGACGCCGTAAGACCACGATCTGGTTGCATCATGAACGAAAGAAAGCTTTTGGTCCAACGACTGGGCCTCGTCGATTATGAATCTGCTCTCACGATTCAGAAACAAACGGAACTGGCGGTCAAAACCCGCGTCCAGCCTGACACGCTGCTGCTGTTGGAGCATCCCCACACGCTGACTATCGGTCGTCGCGGCGACGCGTCGGCAATCCTGCTCGACCAGGAACAACTAAAACGACGCAACGTTACGCTTTTTGAGACCAACCGTGGCGGAAAGGTCACCTACCACGGTCTGGGCCAGGTTGTTGGTTACCCGATCGTCAATCTCAGTCCGGATCGCGAAGACGTTCATCGTTACGTGCGCGACCTCGAAGAAGTCTTAATCCGAACCATGTCAGACTTCGGTATCGCAGCGTTTCGCATTGAAGGTCTGACTGGCGTCCATACCAGGCGAGGAAAGGTCGCAGCCATCGGCGTACACATCGCGCGTTGGGTCACGACTCACGGGTTCGCACTCAACGTAAATACAGATCTCAGTTACTTTAATCTGATAATCGCCTGTGACGGCGAGACAGTGACTTCGATGGAAGAACTACTCGGTCGCGAGACTGAGCTGAGCGAAGTCGAAGATCGAATTGTGGACCACTTCAACGAAGTTTTTGATTACGCGGGCGAACCGTTCAGAGTTCAGAGTTCAAGCTTTAGCTTGTCCGGTTCGAGATCGAGACCTGCAAGCTAAAGCTTGAACTCTGAACGAAGATCATTTGGCTAATATGCTTAACATCGAAACCATCCGCGCGGCCCAGGAAAGAATCTCCGGCCGCATTCATCGCACTCCAGTCGTCACTTCACGACAGTTCAACGAAGCCGCGGGCAAAGAAGTCTTCTTCAAATGCGAAAACTTCCAGCGCGCAGGCGCATTCAAGATTCGCGGCGCGACTAACAAGATCCAGTCCCTCACGCCCGCGGAGAAGCAGCAGGGCATCGCTGCTTTTTCATCGGGTAACCATGCTCAAGCCGTGGCGCTCGCGGGACGCGAAGCAGGTGTTCGCGTGCTGGTTGCCATGCCTGACGATGCGCCGGCGGCGAAGGTCACGGCAACGCGCGGCTACGGTGCTGAAGTGGTTTTCTACGATCGCCTGAAGCAGGACCGCGAGGCGTTCGCACTTGATCTCGCCGAACGCGAGAAACTCGTGATGGTCCCACCTTACGACGACTATTTCATACTCGCCGGACAGGGCACGTGCGGGCTCGAGCTGTTGGAAGAGGTGCCGGATCTTGATTGTGTGCTCACGCCATGCAGCGGCGGTGGGCTCTTCGCGGGCGTGGCCGCTGCGGCAAAGGCATTAAACCCAAAGATCCGGTGTTTTCCGGTTGAACCAGCAACCGCAGACGACACACGCCAATCGTTCCTGAAAGGCGAGCGCGTAACGATTCCGCCCCCGCCAACGATCGCCGATGGCCTGCGCGTTCAAATCCCCGGCAAACTGACCTTCCCAATCCTGAAGCAACTGGCCGATGACGTTTTGACCGTTACCGACGACGAGATTATCGCGACCATGAAGTTTTTCCTGTTTCGCATGAAGATGCTGGTTGAAACTTCCGGCGCCACGGCGGCGGCGGCAGTCATGTTTCACCAGCTTCCCGCGGACGTGAAACGCGTGGGAGTCGTGCTTTCTGGTGGCAATATCGACCCGGAACTACTGAAGGAACTTTTGTAGGCGCGGGCCCACGTGCCAATCCGTGTAATCCGTGGCAAAATTCTCCCAGAGGTAATCAATTGGCCCGCGAACTCCGAGTAATCAGCAACAACCAGAAGATCCGTCAACCCAAGCCCGAGTGGCTTCGCATCCGCCTGGGCGACCCGACAAACCAAAACCAGGTCTTGCAGTTGATCGAAGGAC